>NZ_KV818474.1:123359-167968 GCF_001814945.1 Corynebacterium sp. HMSC066C02
GGTTCAGTTCTCATTACCCCTGATAGACTTCCCATACGAGGCCCTGCCAACTCCAACGCGCTGGGGTTCAGTTCTCATTACCCCTGATAGACTTCAGTGTGGCCCCAAAAGGGTCGTTTAACTGGAGTTTATCGGTGATCCTCCGCTAGAAAATCGTGAGCTGAGGTGGGGTATTCTCCATTTCGGAAGGCTCTGATTTGGAAAAGCGAATCGCTTTCGACCATTGAATATCAGTGACGGATATGATTCTCACATCTCCGCCTTCTGGTAGACCAGACTTGATTTGCTTGACGGTTGTCGCGATACGGGAGGCGAGGGGGAAATACTGAACGTAAACGCTTAGTTGGGATCTACAAAAGCCAAGGTCTAAGAGGTGGTTTCGAAACCGGTTGGCCTCTCTGGTTTGAATTCTTGATTTAACGGGAAGATCGAACATGACCACGCACCACATTGGTTCACTATCTTTCGCCGGCATCGAGTTTTCCTTCCCAGACGGGAACGTTTAGGTGTTTTAGATTTCCCTCGATATATAGGCCATATTGTTGGCTGAACTCATTAAAAGCTGTGCTTAAGGATTTTCCACTGGAATTGAAGGGGCTGTTTAGATACTGCGATATGAGGGTCTTTTGCGGAGATCCTAATGCTTGTCCGTCACTAGAAACGGTGAATACAACCTGATCAACCATTGGTCGAAATGGTTCAATAAGGTCATCGACCAATGCCCACTTGTTGCCGCGGCCGTGGTGGAATACGCCTAATGCTCCAGATAATCCAGCGCTAGCTACAGCTCGAATGCCGTGGCCGCGCAAAAGTGTGTAACCGTAATCGAGCGCAGAATTCCAGCCAGGTTCTCCGCTGCCAGGTAAACGTAAGTAAGCATGACCATGGGAGATGCAAGACCAGTATTTGCGCGCTGCCTGTGCTTCAAGATTCTCTGGATCGCCAGATTTAACGGTACGAGAGAGGGCGTAGAGTTCCTTGGCTCCAGGCTTAGCTAGTGCTTTTAGAACGGAAGCTTGACCAGAAATTTTGGCTGCGACAATTCGAGACCAAGCTTGCTTCTTTTTGGGCAAAGATAATTGTGATTGGGCTTGGTGGCGAGCACCGATCCGGGAATGTTCGTTCCATGGGTAAGCACCGGCGACCGGAACGTTTCTCCAGTCGCAAACTAAGAGGGCGATGTCGTAGTCACTGAGCTTCTGGAGAACGGCACCGCTGATTGTGCTTTCTGAGCCAATGAGGACGACTGCGATTTGGGCTAGCGGCAGCGAAACATCGGTTGGAGTATCTTCTCGATGGATGATGAGCTGGCCCCGGGAATACCGGAGAGACCCCTTCAAATTGAGACAATCAATGACCCGCCACCCAGAGTTCATTATTCTGCCTTCCAAGAAATGGGCAGATGAGCCTTGCTAGTCAGCCTTATTCTTCCCAGAGCATCTCGACGGACCACAGTCATGTTGCCTTCACCAAAAGCTTTGTTTACGGCTGGCAGCCAGCCCGGTCTATCTATTACTTTCTTGGAGGCTTGAGACACATCGGAAGATAGTCCCTCGGCACTCATATAAAGTGGGCGCAGTCGCAACTTAGAGTTTGAGAAGAACCCATCTAGGCGCCAGCGTTGAATTTGTCCAAACTCTTTTTGCACTTCCGCAATCTGTCCGGTGTTGAAGCTTGAGGTGTCGATGACTAGCTCATCGTCTACAACCAACCAACCAATATACTCTGCCGTGCCGTCGGCAAGGGCCTTGCGCAGTTTGGGCTCTGCCTGGCGGACTGACATTGTCTGCGGTTTGATCTCAGCGGAGAACAGGTCCCCATGTCGGTGCTGCATTAGATCGACATTATAAACCCGCAACATGCTGAAGGAGGAAGCCTTTTTCCCGGGGATTTTATAGATCCGGGCATGGTGGAAACGGCTTAGTTCAGCGTAACCACCTCGTACCTTGATAGCGCCTGCACCAACTGGAAAGACTTCGATTTCGTCGTCGGCATCGTACCAAGTGCCGTGCACACGAATTCGTCGTTCGGGATTCTCTGGCAGACCTTCTTTAGGATCGAAGTCTTCTTCGCGAGTGAGTGCACACCATAATGCTTCGGTGGATGCCCTGTCGATATCGGTGACCGAAATAGCATCGCCGACGCGTATCTTCTTTAACTCTCCGATTGTGTCCTCGTGGGCGCGTCCGTTGCCGATGCGTAGCCTTAGATTCGAGGTAACTACGACTCGGTCTTCATCCAACGCCTGCTGCAAGAGCATGGCGAGTTTTCGCATCTTAGGCAGCCAAGCATTCCACGCCGCGCGATGTGCTTCATCAGCTCCAGTGAATTCTTTCCACTGGGGTGCAGAGCGAAGCAGCTCAGCTTCTCGCTTTTTGTTTGAACGAATGGCAAGAGTTTCTGCGACGTAGTTTTGAGTAAAAGCTACTACTGCAGCATCGACAGCATGATGACGACGGTCGAGGCGAGATTTTCCAGTGCCATCGATGAAACGTAGTTGGCCTGATATTCCCGAAGCACGGCGAGCTTCCGCAGTGAGTGCACCTCGATAGACACTTACGGTAGTGCCGTTATCTTGAAAGCGCTGCGCAACTCTGCCGCGTAGTTCGTTCGCCATCCAAGCAACAGATTCCATCGAGCGGGCGTCGATCGGTTCATCCATGGCGGTTCGCTTCAGTCGCTCGCGGACGCTGGTACGGAATTTGTTGAAGTCCTTTGCTGACATGCCGGAATCTTCGGCCCAGTGGCGCGTACGGTCGAGTGCCTCCTTAACGCTCACACCTGGAATTCCAGACTGGGCTGCCCAAACAGCAAAGGGGAAGTTTTTCTTGGACAGATTACAGCGATGACACACAGCCACGAGGTTGTCACGAGTATTGGTGGAGCCTTGGCCAGCGCGGGGGACAATATGATCCATCTCGCACGTGGAATAAGTGATTGGTTCCCCGCAGTAGGCGCATTGGCAATTTTGGCGTTGTACTGATTGGAACCGCCAAAGGTCGGCACTGCGTGGCTTTCCTTCGATGCCTAGTTTCTCCTGCATATCTTGGAAAAGCTTTTGGTTGCGTTTATGGCGCGCGTTGTTCTCGCGATCAATTTCGTTAGCCTTCGATTTACTGACGAACCCATCGCGGACGTGTTCAATTACGACGGACTTTGGGGCACCCCATACGTCTGCGGCTGCTTCCAGCCACCTTGCCACGCCTTTCAGAACGCGATCTACAGCTGGGTTTCCTACTGGTTCACCAATTCGAGGAGCGGGAGGGGTCCAATCCTTGGGGATGTTAAATTCCGCCAAACGTGCCGCGTAAAGATCAAGATTTTCGTCCAGCATGCGGCTAGTTAGTCGCTTCAGAGTGTCTTCGCAGTATGCGGCACGGCCCATCGGCAGATGTAGAGAATCGAGCTTCTCATGCTCGGTCTCGTCGAGCTCCGCGAAGAAAGCTTGAACTTGAGCTCCTTCAGGGGAATCGAAATCATCAACTTCGGCATTCGACAGAGACTTGAGCATGGCGGCGCGTTCGTCATCCGAGGCCCGCTCCCACCAGGCAGCTAAAGGCTTCACCTTGCAGCCGAGAATCGTCCGGTTGGTGTCATGCACAGGTGGTCGAGCGCCTGCACGTTCGCCATCGTCAGTCATTATGGCCGTTCCTCTTAGTTGGCCACGGTCAATGCGCAAAAGCTCGGCTATGTCTAACCAGGTGGGTTCTTTCTTGTGAGAAAGATTGACAAGGTAATTAAAAACAATCAGCCGCTCATCGCGATCAAGGGGAGAGGTATCGCCGCCGCGGTTGATACGGAGGTTTCCGGTGAGAGCAGCGATACGGTACTGCTGAAAGACGTCAGAAGCTTTTAGAGCTCGGTCTTGACTGGGTTGCAGGGGGTCCTTGCCGACGCGCCCTTGTTGAGCACCTTTGGGGGATTCAGCCTCGAAGACTAGTTCTAAAATGTTTTTCCGTAGTGTGTCGTCTATCTTTTGGACACGGCAAATCTCGTTGATTTCGCGCGCGTGGTCTATCTGATGCAGCCGCGCAGAAATAACTGCCTGCTTCACCTCGTTTGCGGGCTTCTTGTCGTCTTTCTTCTTGCCACCGCCTCGTAGCCTGTCGGTACCCAATTGAGCAAAGGAAATGAGTTGCCCAACGGTGGCATCGTGAGGAATTGCGCGGCCGGTGGCCGCCTCCAGCTCCTTGCGTATTTGTTGAAAAGCCTCGCTAGGCTCGCTCGGTGCGTACAGGCTCGATACCTTCCAATATGGATTACGCCAACCTCGGTGGTTGGCAATATGGCGTAGCGCGATAGAAAGATATCGGCCTCGTTCTTCGTCATCGTGGATGAAGGAATTTACCAATTCCACGCGAGCCTTCCATGGAAGGTAAGGGTCGGAATAGTGCTCAAAAGGTAGAGTTTCCCAGCCTTGCGCTTTGAGAAACTTTTCAAGCTTAATCATGCGCTTGCGGCGACGGCGGTACAGACGTCGCGTACGTCGTGCGACTCCAGAAGAAGCAAGTCGGGTCACCGCTCGCTTTTGCTGGTCGGGATCTAGTCCTGAGTCGTGGATCAGCGAAACCGCACTGAGAATTTTTACTGGTAGATCATTTTCGTCGACTTCAATGGCGGTGCAGCCAAGCGAATAAGTTCCGACATCTATTCCAACGCGGTAAGAGAGAGACAAAGGATTAGCCCTTTCAGATAAAAAGAAAGCCGAACCCGAGGGTTCGGCTTGGAGCAATCAACGTCGGAAACGAGCCGACGCTTACTGAAGTTCAGTTCTGGTTAAGAACATAGCAGAATACGTCTCGTGTGTCTTGGTTTCCTCCACAAAATTGGCGGAAGACTATTGGGTTCGCACCGATGACTTTCATCCAATAAACATGAACGCAAACAGCGTGTTGAGCACCGTCGCCACAATCATGGGCACGGAGGTGCGCTTGACCAATTGGATGGGATTGACCTTGATGGCGCCGGCAACAATGAGTACCGCGGCGTTGACCGGGGAGACCTGGCGCATCAGGTTGGACGTACCCCAAATGGCGGTGAGCATCTGCGGGGCGTGGATGGAGGTCTGCGAGGCCAGGTTGGGCACTACCTCAGAGAAGGCGAAGTAAGGCGCGGTGCCGGAACCGGTGAGTGCGGCCATCGCGGCGGTCGCGGCGACGAAGATGAGAACGATGATGACGGCGGCGCCGGAGGAGCCTTCGGCGGCGTCGATGAGCATGTCAATGACGCCCATCTGCGTAATACCTTCGACCAGGACGGCGGCGGCAACCAGCAGGGCCACGACGCCCGCAGCACCTTCGCCCATGCCCTTGAAGAAGCTGGAGATGGAATCCACGGCACCCGTGACGGTGCGCTTGCGGATGGACTCGATGATCATCGCGATGAACAGGGAGACCACAGTCACTGGGAGGATGCCGCCCTCAAAGGGGATAACGCCCATGCGGTTGAGGATGGCGGAGACGATGATGAGTAGCAGCGGCATGAGCGGAAGCACGGCGTAGTAGCCCGGCAGGGAAGCGGCGCGGGCGATAGCTTCCTCGGTAGCGTCATCGTGCATCGAATCGGCGCTGACCTCACCGGAGCTTTCAGCCTTGCGGGCATCCACCTTATCGCAGTGGCGCTGCCACCACATGTGGACGAAGGCCGTGATGAGGAGCGTGGGAACGGTGGCATAGGCGACAGCACCGTAGACGAATTCCGTCGGCGTCATGTTGGTGAGATCGGCGCCCTGAATGAGGCCGGCCTCAAGTGGGGTGGGCACAATGGTAGAGGAGGTCACCACGATGGCGCCCACGGTCAGCGGGGTCAGGCCCGCAGCGATGAGCGCTGGCAGGAGAGTGGCCACAAGAAGCAAGGACAGCGCTGCGGCCGAGGGGATCACCAGCGAGAGCAGCGTGCCCAAGATGAAGCCCACTGGAACCAGCCAGTAGGAACCTTTGAAGCGCTTGAGCGGTGAGGAGAGCACCACGACCGTCTTGGCATCAGCACCAATGTGCCGCATATAGGACACGAAGCCGAAGAGCACCATAATCGCCATGCCGATGCCGGAGAAGCGTGCTTTGAATAGCGCGTCCACGACGAGCAGCTGATCGTAGAAGGCATTACCCGTGGCTTCGATTTCGGTGGTGCGGAAATCCGCGCGCCCAGTGAGGGCGGCGAGCATGAGCAGGACTACGCCAACGGCGAAGATGGAGGCCGCGGCGTGGACTTTCTTATAGATGAGGTAGACAACTGCGGCGATGGCCAGCAGTGCGATGAGAAGGTAAAGCATCTGAGGATCCTTCTTCTGGTTATATCCACTTACTGTTATAAGGTAACACCGGCTATGACAGGTGTCGCGCTCAACCCCCCCACACGTACGATGAACCTCATGCACATTGATGACGTCCTCGATCGCGCCCACGTGGTATCCCTGCCCCTCGCCGTGAAATTCCGCGGCATTACTACCCGGGAGGCGCTGCTTATCGATGGCCCCGCGGGCTGGGGTGAGTTCGCCCCCTTCCTGGAGTACGGAGCGGAGGAATCCGCCCGCTGGCTCGCCGCCGGGCTGGAAGCGGCCTACGAAGGCTTTCCGGAACCCGTGCGCGAGTGGGTAGAAGTCAACGGCACCGTCCCTGCGGTTCCTGCCGAGCAGGTGCCGGAGGTCATGGAGCGCTATCCCGGCTGCCGCACCTTCAAAATCAAGGTGGCGGAGAAGGGGCAGACCCTAGAGGACGACATCGCGCGCGTTCACGCTGTCCGTTCCCACATCGAAGCCCAGGGCCGCGTGCCGGTCCTGCGCGTCGATGCCAACTGTGGCTGGAGCGTCGAGGAAGCCGTCACCGCGGCCAAGGAGCTCATGCCGCTGGACTATATGGAGCAGCCGTGCCAGACCGTCGAGGAACTCAAGGAAGTGCGCACCCAGCTCATGCGCGCCGGGATTTTCGTGCGCGTGGCGGCAGACGAGTCCATCCGCAAGGCCAGCGACCCCTACCGGGTGGCGGAATTGCAGGCGGCGGATGTCGCCGTGGTCAAGCCCGCGCCGCTGGGTGGTGTGCGCAAGGTGCTCGAGGTGGCTTCCCATCTGCGCGAGCGCCACATGGACATCACGGTGGCCTCCGCCCTGGATACCTCGGTGGGAATCTCCATGGGGCTTGCCGCCGTGGCCGCCTTGCCTCAGATCTATGACGACGAAGACATCGACGTCACCCCAGCCGCCGCGGGCCTGGCCACCGGTTCGCTGTTCCTCGAGGATGTCACGGCACCGCGCGAGCTTGTCGACGGTCACCTGCGCGCCGAAGCCCTTGCCCCCGACCCGGATCGCCTCAGCGCGCTCGCCGCGCCGGGCGAGCGCCGCGAGTGGTGGTTTGAGCGCGTGCGCCAGTGCTGGCCGCACCTTTAAAAGCACAGCTCACGGTCCATGTCCGGAGGTCAGCGTAGGCTGGCGGGCATGACGATTTCCGTGAGAGACGCGCACCTGCACAACCTTCGCAACGTGGATGTGGACCTTCCACGCGGCCAGCTCGTGGCCGTGACGGGGGTGTCCGGTTCCGGCAAGTCCTCGCTGGCCTTCGGCACCATTCATGGCGAAGGCCAGCGCCGCTACCTGGAATCCGTCGCGCCCTTTGCTCGACGCCTCATCGCTTCAGCGGTGGACCCGCAGGTCGGCCGCATCGAGGGGCTGCCGCCGACGGTGGCGTTGCAGCAGTCGGCGTCGGCAAGCAGCGCGCGCTCCACCGTGGGCACGATCTCCGCCATGTCTAACTCCGTGCGCCTTCTTTACTCGCGCTGCGGTGACAACCCGGAGGGCCTGTACTCCGATTCCTTCTCCCCGAATACCCCAGAAGGCATGTGCCCGGAGTGCCAGGGCACCGGCGTGGTCCACGAACCCACGGAGGCCTCCATGGTGCCGGACCCCAGTCTGAGCATCGAGGAAGGCGCGATTGCTGCGTGGCCAGGGGCCTGGGCGGGCAAGAACTTCCACGACATTCTGCAAGAACTGGGCTATGACTTGGATTCACCGTGGGAGGATTTGCCGAAGAAAGACCGCGAGTGGATCCTCTTCACCGAGGAGCGCCCGGTGGTAACCGTCAAGCCGCGCCGCGGGGCGGATCAGATCCAGCGCAATTACGAGGGCACGTGGCGTTCCGTGGCCAGCTACCTGACCAAGACCTATGCGGAGACGAAGTCGGATACGCTGCGTGCCCGCGTCTTGAGCTTCATGGAAACCCGCCGCTGCGATACCTGTCAGGGGCGCCGGCTGACGGCGAAGGCGCTCAAGGTCACCTACGCCGGGCTGCCGATCGACGAATTCAATGCCCTTCCGTTGAGCGAAGCCCACGAGCTGCTAAGCGCTCAGAAGCCACAACCGAATGATGCCGAAGACCTGCTCCTCAAGGCCCTCCTTCCGGCCTTTGAATCCGCACTGGAACTCGGCCTGGGGCACCTCAGCCTGGATAGGCCGACGGACACGCTCTCGGGCGGTGAGGTGCAGCGCCTGCGCCTGGCTGCGCAGCTGCGCTCTGGACTCTATGGCGTGACCTATGTCCTGGATGAGCCCTCTGCGGGCCTGCACCCGGTGGAGCGGGGCGCGGTGCTTGATATGTGCCGGCGCTTCATCGCGGAGGGGAACTCGGTGCTGCTGGTGGAACACGACATGGAACTGGTCAAGCAGGCCGATTGGATCGTGGATGTCGGCCCGCTCGCCGGTGAGCGCGGCGGCCAGGTGGTGTACTCGGGTCCCGTCGCCGATTACATAGAGGCGGCGGACTCCGCAGATACTCCCACCGCGCGTGCCTTAGCCCGCCCGCGTCCCACGCCCAAGGCCGAAGCGCGCCCGGCGCACGGTGATATCGCGCTGTGCCGGGTGCACTCGCACACCATCGATGGCCTCGACGTGGACTTCGGACTCGGCCAGTTTACGGCCATTACTGGGCTTTCGGGTTCCGGCAAATCCACGTTGCTGGCCGCACTCCATGACATGCTCACGGGGCCGGACTGTCCGAAGCAGGTCAAGCGCGTGGTCTCCATTACCCAAAAGCCAATCGGCCGAACCCCGCGCTCCACGGTGGCGACGTACACCAACCTCTTCGACAACGTGCGCAAGCTCTTCGCGGCCACCCCGGAGGCCAAGAAGAAGAAATGGACGGTCTCGCGCTTTTCCTACAACGTTAAGCAAGGCCAGTGCCCCACCTGCGGTGGCGCCGGCCAGATCGAGGTCGAGCTGGTCTTCCTTCCAGGCTCCTATACCCAGTGCCCGGATTGCCAGGGACAGCGCTATAACGATGACACCTTGTCCATCCGCTGGAAGGACAGGACCATCGCGGACATCCTCGACCTTACGGTGGAAGAGGCCCTGGAGGTCTTTGCAGATGAAGCGCCGATCCTCCACGCGCTGCAAACCTTGGAGGCGGTCGGTCTGGGTTACCTGCGCTTGGGCCAGGGCGCTCCGGAGCTTTCCGGCGGTGAAGCGCAGCGCATCAAGCTTGCCACGGAGCTGCAGCGCTCCCGCAACTCGCGCCGGGGCCATACCGTCTACCTGCTGGATGAGCCCACCGTCGGGTTGCACCCGGCCGATATCGACCTGCTCATCGCTGAGCTGCACTCGCTGGTGGAGGCCTCCCATACTGTCGTGGTGGCAGATCATGACCGTCACCTCATCGCCGGCGCTGACCGGGTTATTGAGATGGGCCCGGGGTCTGGTTCGGATGGCGGAAAGATTGTGGCGGATGGCACGCCGGGTCAGGTTTCCACGGGACTAACGCCCACCGGGCGGGTGCTAAGTGGCGCGGGTGCACGATAAGGTAAATCCCATGACCAACAACAACGGCGACAACGAGACGCGGCAGTTCGGCCGCGTCACCGGTGAGAACGAAACCCGCCAGTTCGGCGCGCCCCAACAGCAGCCGCCACAGCGTCCCCAACAACACTTCCCGGAGCCCGGATCCCAAAACACGCAGGCCTATGGTCAGCCCTATCAGCAGGGCTATGACCAGAACTATCAGCAGCCGCAATATGACCCGGTCCCGTCCAGCTACCAGGTGGAGCAGCCGAAGAAGGGCGGGGGAGCCCTGTCCTATGTCTTCGCGGCCATCGCTGCTATCGCCGTCGTTTTCGCCGGCGTGCTGTTCTTCCTGTGGCGCGGTGCGGCAGCGGATGCTGACAAACCCGCCCCGGAGCCGGTTACCGAGACCGTGACCACCGAGGTTCCCACCACGGTGACCACCACCAAGAGCTCGCCGCGGGATAACCTCCCCACCGATATTCCGACGGAGCTGCCGACGGAGCTGCCGCCGGACGTCCAGGACCGTGTGGACCAGGGTGGAGCCGAATTGGAAGGGTTGATCAATGACCTCTTCGAGCAATTCGATTCGGGCATGGAAGAGCTCGATACGGGTGGTGCAGGCAATGCCTAATACTGAGCCTCGTGCCGAGAGCACTGCCGCCGTGCAGCCGGAGTCGATGCAGCTGGCCGAAGCACTGGCGGCCCAGCTTTCGCGGCACCTCACTGACGTGGTTATCTGCCCGGGTTCGCGCAACGCACCGCTGTCTTTGGCGCTTCTCGCGCGCAGCGATATTCGCGTGCATACCCGCCTGGATGAGCGCTCCGCCGCCTTCGCTGCTTTAGGTTTGGCACGCGTCCAACGCCGGCACGTCGGCATCGTGATGACCTCCGGCACCGCGGTGGCTAATGCCCTGCCCGCGATGGTGGAGGCGCATTACTCGCATACCCCGCTGGCCGTCATCAGCGCGGACCGGCCGGCCCGCTTGGTGGGCACGGGGGCCTCCCAGACTATTGAGCAGCCCGGCATCTTCAGCGTGTACGCAGAGACCACCCAGGTGGAGAGCACGAGAGATATCCCGCTTATCGCGGAGCGCTTTTTGAATGACCGCCAGGTGCACATCAACGTGGCTCTCGATGCCCCGCTGGTAGGCGAAGAGCTGCCCGGTAGCCCGACGGATTACACGCAGCACCGCGCTCGTACCCCGCGGTGGGCGAATCACGGAGAGGTGGCCGTCGATCTCAGCCGCAACACGCTCGTCATCGCCGGCGATGAGGCCTGGGAAGTCGAAGGCCTGGAGGATGTCCCCACCATCGCCGAGCCCACGGCACCTGCGCCCTATCACCCGGTGCACCCGGCCGCGGCGCACCTCTTCCGCCGCGCTCAGGTGTCCGCCAATGACTACGTGGTCAACACCAAGGTGGAGCAGGTCATCGTCGTGGGCCACCCCACTTTGCACCGCGGGGTTATGGCGCTGCTGAGTGATCCCGATATCGACCTCATCTGCCTGTCCCGCATGGAAGATTTCACTAACCCGCGCGGCGGGGCCGCGCAGCTAGGAACCACCGTCAAGACCAGCGGCGAGCCCACGCGAGAGTGGATGAAAATCTGCGAAGGCGCGGCCCAGATGGCGGCCGACGGTGTTCGTGAGGTTCTCGCGGAGACCACCGGTGAGGAGGCTACTCAGCCCGAGATTGGCTTTACCGGCCTCCACGTTGCCGCCGCGGTAGGGGATACCCTCGCCGTTGGTGACACCCTCGTCCTGGGCGCCTCCAACGCAGTGCGGGATGCTTCCTTCATTGGCCTGCCTTTTGATGGGGTGGAGACCTATTCGCCGCGCGGGGCTGCCGGCATCGACGGCACCGTCGCGCAGGCCATCGGTATCGCCCTGGCCACCCAGTCCCGCGAAGCCGATGCCCCGCGCGCACCGCGCACCGTGGCGCTCATGGGGGATGTCACCTTCCTCCACGACGCGACTTCGCTCATCCTCCCCGAAGACAACCCGCGCCCGGAGAACCTCACCATCGTCGTCTCAAACGACGACGGCGGCGGCATCTTCGAGGTGCTCGAACAGGGCCGCGAGCCCCTGCGCGACTCCTTCGAGAAGGCGTTTGGAACGCCGCATGGGGTGGGCGTGGCCAAGCTAGCGGAAGCCTGCGGTGCTGAGCACCGCGAGGTGAGCTCGGCGCAGGAGCTGCTCGACGTTTTGGCAGAACTCAAGGAATACTCCACCGGCATCACCGTGGTGGAGGCGCATACCACGAGGTCCTCGCGCCGCGCGCTGCAGGAAGCTTTGAATGCCAAGGTAGGTCAGTAAATGACGCGGCGCCGGGTACGCCAGCTGATCCTGGTGCTGTACGCCGCAGCTCTCGTGGGCATGGCGGGAATGGTCATCGGCCCTTTTCTCAATGACCGCACCATCGGCGCCAACCCCGGGCGCGCCCTGGCCACGGTGACGGATGTCGGCACCTTGCGTACCTTCGTGGATTTCCAGGACTCCGAGGGTATCTATCACACCCCGCCCACCGGCCTGCTTTATCCCACCGGGCTGGGGGAGGGACAGCAGGTCTGGGTGCTCTATGCCAAGAACAACCCGGACCTAGTCAAGGTGGAAGGCCGAGAATGGACGCTATCGATCATTCCGGCGCTGTCCTCTGCAGTTGTGGCGACCCTGATTGCCGGTGCGTGCTGGTGGGCAAGCGGGAAAATTAACCGGAATTTAGCACGTGCTTTACCAGCTGAGCACCCAGGAAAGGAATGATGGGGCGCATGCGTGTAGCCATCGTCGCGGAATCCTTCTTGCCTAACGTCAACGGAGTGACCAACTCCGTGCTGCGTGTCCTCGAATACCTCCACGAGCACGGCCACGAGGCCATCGTCATCGCTCCTGGTGCCCGGGATGGGCAGGAGGAGATCCCTGATTACCTCGGGTTCACCATCGTGCGCGTGCCCACCGTGCGGGTGCCGCTGGTGGATTCGCTCCCGGTCGGGGTGCCCACCTCCGCTGTGGACGAGGCGCTGCGCGAGTTCAAGCCGGACATCATCCACCTGGCCAGCCCCTTTGTTCTCGGAGCGGCGGGTGCCTTCTCCGCCCGCCAACAGCGTATTCCGGCAGTGGCGCTGTACCAGACGGACGTCGCGGGATTCGCCACCAAGTACCATGCCTCCGCGCTGGCCTATGGGGTGTGGGAGTGGCTGCGCACCATCCACAACGCGTGCCAAATGACTCTCGCGCCCTCCTCACTGACCATCAGCGACTTGGAGAAGCACCACATCAAGAACGTGCGCCACTGGGGCCGCGGCGTAGACTCGGAGCGCTTCCACCCCTCGAAGCGCTCGGCGGCGCTGCGCCGGAACTGGGACTCTACGGGGAAGAAGAAGATCGTCGGCTTCGTCGGCCGCCTGGCCGCGGAGAAGGGCGTGCACCGCCTGTCGGCCCTTAACGGTCGCGACGACATTCAGCTCGTCATTGTTGGCGATGGCCCAGAGCGCCCGCTGCTGGAGGCCCAGCTGCCGGATGCGGTCTTTACCGGGGCATTGGGCGGCGAGGAGCTCGCAGCCGCATATGCAAGCCTTGATATCTTCGTGCACGCCGGCGAGTTCGAGACTTTCTGCCAGGCCATCCAGGAGGCGCAGGCCTCAGGCGTGCCCACCATCGGCCCCCGCGCGGGCGGCCCAGTGGACCTCATTGAGGAGGGCTATAACGGGTTGCTTCTCGATGTCCCCACGTTCGTCGAGGATCTCCCGAATGCCGTCGACGCGCTTCTCAATCCGGAGATTCACCAGGAGATGCGGGAGAACGCCCGGAAGTCGATTGCCTCCAAGACCTGGCCGGCGTTGTGCGAGCAGCTGCTGGGCTACTACGACGAGGTTTTGGAGAATGTCCGTGAGGTCCCGCTGACCATTTTGGGCCAGCGTCCGGAGCTGCCGCGTTGGGCCGCTCGCGCTCTGGGAGCGCGCGTCGCCTAAACTAGGCGCTTGTGTCTAAGGCAGATCTGGAGAAGAAGCCCTTCGATGTCGCGCGCATGTTTGACGCGGTGGGCAAGAAATACGACATCACCAACACAGTGCTGTCCTTTGGGCAGGACGCGCGCTGGCGCCGTCTGACGCGCGAGCGGCTCAACCTGCAGCCAGGGGAGAAGGTCCTCGACCTGGCTGCCGGAACGGCCGTCTCGACGGAAGAGCTGTCCAAGTCCGGCGCGTGGTGCGTGGCCTGTGACTTTTCCCTCGGCATGCTCGCGGCTGGCGCGGAACGCGATGTTCCCAAGGTGGCCGGCGATGGAATGCGCCTGCCCTTTGCGGATAACACTTTTGACGCGGTGACCATTTCCTACGGTCTGCGCAATATCCACGACTTCGAGCTGGGGCTTCGGGAGATGGCGCGCGTGACCAAGCCCGGCGGGCGCCTAGCAGTGGCGGAGTTCTCCAAGCCGGTCATTCCGGTCTTTGGCACCGTCTACAAGGAGTATCTGACCCGCCTGTTACCGCCGATTGCCAAGGTCGTCTCCTCCAACCCGGAGGCCTATATCTACCTCGCGGAGTCCATCCGTGCGTGGCCGGAGCAGCATGAGCTAGCTGCCGCTATTAACCGCAACGGCTGGGAACAAGCAGGTTGGCGCAACCTGACCTGGGGCATCGTGGCGCTGCACTCCGCAGTGAAGCCCGCCTAGGGGGCCTAAGGCCAAAGGGCTCAGGACCAAAGGGGAGTATTGCGCCGCAGCGTGGAGACCGCCCCGCCGGCCAGCCGCCAGGCGCGGGCAAGCAGATCCTTGTCCTCGTCGGTGATGAGGTTGCCCATAAGACGCGCTGCGGCCGGCATGAGCATGCGGCCCACCGGCCCGCGCATGGCCACAGGCCCAGCCAGCGGCAGGAATTGTGGGTAGGTCAGCAGGCGCGCGGCGGTGCGGGCAAGTAGGAAGGCCTCGCCATACTCGGCGCGCAGCCGGTCTGGCCACGCCAAGGTGAGGTCCTTGGTGCCGAGCATCTCCACGGCGAGTGCTGCCGTTTCCAGGCCATAGTCGATGCCCTCGCCGTTCAGCGGATTTACGCAGGCCGCAGCGTCACCGATGAGCATCCAATTGGCGCCGGCAACTCCAGACACCGCACCACCCATCGGCAGCATCGCCGAGGTGACGTTGCGCAGCTCGCCTAGACCCCACTCCGAACGCTGCTGTTCGGCGTAGAAATCCAGCGCCTTCTTCGTGTTGAGGCGGGCCGGGCGGGCGGCCGTAGAGAGCGCGCCCAAGCCGATATTGACCCCCTGGCCCAGCGGAAAGATCCAGCCATAGCCCGGCTGCACCACGCCCTCGGGGTCCTTGAGCTCAACGTGGGAGTGCATCCATTCCTCGCCGCCCTGCGGTGAATCGGCATAAGCGCGTGCAGCAATGCCATAGACCTCCTCGCGGTGCCAGGTGCGGCCCAACTGCTTGCCAAATGTTGAGCGCACCCCGTCGGCCACGATGACCCACTGGGCGCGCACGCGGCGCTTGCCGACGGAGAACTCCACCAGCCGGTTACCGTCCAGCTGCGGCTGTGTCGCCGCGCCGGTTATCAGTTGCGCGCCGGCTGCCTGCGCAGCCTCAACCAGCAGCGCGTCGAATTCATAGCGCGGCAGGGCCGTGCCTTTGTGCGAGGGGTAGGTCTTAGGCCACGGGGCGGTGACGGTGCCGCCGAAGCCATGCAGTTTGAGGCCGCGGTTGCGGTAGGAAGCATTGACTTCGATGCCAAGGAGCTCTAGCTGGTGCATGGCACGTGGGGTCAGACCATCGCCGCAGGTCTTGTCGCGGGGGAAAGGGGAGGCGTCGACAAGCAGCGTCTCATGGCCGGCGCGTGCGGCGTGGATAGCGGCGGCAGCGCCGGCGGGCCCGGCACCTACGATGGCGACGTCAACAAGGGTGGAATCGATCTGCTCCGACATGGGGACTATCATTGCACGGGATAGTGGCCACAAGTGTGTTGAGGGCCGTGCCATGGGCTACGGTAAGTAAACACTAGGATTTTTGAGCTTAAAGGAACACGTTTAATGTCACACGGCCAAACTCACGCCAAGCACGTGGACTTGGGGGATGCGCAGCTCACCGAGCGTATCAACGCCGGGATGGCTGCTGTAGAGGACCTGCTGAATACGGAGCTCGACCGCGGGCAGGACTTCATCAAGGACAAAGTGCGCCACCTGTCCCTGGCTGGTGGCAAGCGTTTCCGCCCGATGATGGCGTTGTTGGCCTCCGAGTTCGGTGAACGTTCACAATCCCCCGAGGTGGTGAAGGCGGCAACCGTGGTGGAAATGGTCCACGTGGCTACGCTCTACCACGACGATGTCATGGATGAGGCGGAGCGCCGACGCGGCGTGGATTCCGCGAACTTCCGGTGGACTAACTCGGTGGCCATTCTGGCGGGCGATGCACTGCTCGCGCACGCCTCGCGGCTGATGAGCCAGCTGGATACCCACACGGTGGAGCATTTCGCGGAGACTTTCGAGGAGCTCGTCACCGGCCAGATGCGGGAAACCATCGGTGCTGGCGAAGCCAATGCCGTAGAGCACTACACGGCGGTGATCCGGGAAAAGACCGCGGTGCTGATTGCCTCCGCCGGCTACCTGGGTGCCTACCACGCGGGTGCGGGTCCAGAACAGTGCGAGGCGCTGCGCCAAATCGGTGCGGCCGTAGGCATGATTTTCCAGATCGTCGACGATGTCATCGACATCTTCTCCGACTCCGAGGAATCCGGGAAGACCCCGGGCACGGACCTGCGCGAGGGCGTGTTCACCCTGCCGGTGCTCTATGCCCTGGAGGAGGAAGGCGAGGTCGGCGATGAGCTGCGCGCCCTGCTGACAGGCCCGCTGGAGGATGACGCTTCCGTGCAACGCGCCATCGAGCTGCTGTGGCAGTCGGGCGGCCGTGATAAGGCGCTGGCCGACGTCAACGCCTACCTGCGCGTGGTCGAGGACCAGCTCTCCCTGCTGCCGGAATGCACGGCTAGTGAAGCACTGCGCCAGTTGGCGGACTATACCGTTCAGCGCGTGGGTTAAAAGCCCCTCCTGCCTGGCGATTTGCATGTTAGGCGGGAGTTCGTAGTAAAGTACATAACCGCACTCAAGAGTGCCTGCCAGGTTGCCCGAGCGGCCAAAGGGAGCGGACTGTAAATCCGCCGGCTTTCGCCTTCAGAAGTTCGAATCTTCTACCTGGCACAACATGAATCCCGCAGACACATCACATGGGTCTGCGGGATTTTTCGATCGCGGGGCGGCCCGGCCCAGCGCAGGGCAGGGTTAAGGGCGGCTAATCCAAGCTGAACAGCTCTCGCTGGAAATCCGTGGGGTTCTTCAACCGCTCAGTTTCAGGCAACGGCCCCGGCAGGGTGGTGCCTTCAGCGAAGGGCGCACCCGGCAGGTAATCGCGGCCGTGGGGCTGTGCCAAACCATTAAGGTCGGGACCGGCCGGCACCACTTGGGTGGGATTAATTTCGCGGTGGACTATGTAGTAGTGCTGCTTGATCTCGGTGAAGTCGGTGGTATCGCCGAAACCAGGGAGCTGGAATAGCTCGCGCAAGTAGCCATAAACGTTCGGCATCTCGCTGGTTTTGTTCCGGTTGGTCTTGAAGTGGCCGTGGTAGACAACGTCAAAGCGGATCAAGGTGGTGTATGCCCGGATATCGGTCTCCGTGATGTGCTCGCCCATGATGAAGCGGCGGTGGTCTAGCCGCTCCTCCAGCCAGTCGAGGACCTCGAAGACATCCGCATAGGCCTCTTCATAAGCCTCCTGGGATGCGGAGAATCCCGCGCGATACACGCCGTTGTTGAGTTTCCTGAAGATGAAGTCGTTAATTTCTTCCATCTCCTCCTTCTGCTCGGCCGGCGGCAGCAGGTTGGGTGCGCCTTCTCGTTGGAAGTCGGTCCACTCTGTCTGGAAGTCCCGCACCATGGAGTTGAAGTCGTTGGTGACAACCTTGCCGCTGGACTCTTCCACAATGGCTGGCACCGTGATGCCCCGCGGATAGGCAGGAAAGCGCGCGAAATACGCATCCTGCAGGCGGGGGATGCGCAGGACGGGGTCGAGCCCGTCGGGGTCGAGGTCGAAAGTCCAGGAGCGCTTGTCGTGGGTGGGGCCCGCCAGGCCTAAGGAGATGACATTTTCCAGTCCCAACAGGCGCCGCACGATGACGGCGCGGTGTGCCCACGGGCAAGCGCGCGCAGCAATGAGGCGATACCGGTGGGGCTGCACCGGCCAGTCGAGGGCCTCGCCGCTACCAGCCACGGAAGGCTGTGGTTCGTCACCGGTGACCGAGGCAAGAATGCGGTCGCCGATGTAGTTGGTGTCTCGCTTGAATTCGCCGTCCGTCGAGGCATTCTGGGCGTCGCCGGCCCAGTCCTTCGGTGTCTGCTTCTGGGTACCAGAGCTCATGTGTCCTCCCTAGAGCACATAAAGTATTTGATACGTCAACAATAGCTGGGTTTGGTGCGCCTGGAGCAGGGACGGTCTACCGCGAGAGTGGTGCAAGGGTGATGTGTGCGAGTTTAGGTGCCTGAAAAGTGCGCAAAAACCATTGCCGTACTGGCGATTTGTGTTGTTTAAGCGTTTCGGGTTAATCTTTTCAAGGCTTCAACGAGAGCACAGCGGAAGAAACTCCGTGACTCTAAGAGGCTGTGCCCCCTTAGCTCAGTCGGCAGAGCGTTTCCATGGTAAGGAAAAGGTCGACAGTTCGATTCTGTCAGGGGGCTCCATTCATGTTTCTGGAAGCTTTCAGAAAGTGAATATGGCGGTGTAGCTCAGTGGTAGAGCAAGCGACTCATAATCGCTGTGTCGCGAGTTCAATTCTCGCCATCGCTACCGGGAAAGAAAAGCGCCCGCATACGGGCGCTTTTTCACTACCGACTCCCAGCCTTATACGGCACGTGGTTTCCATGGGGAATCACCGTTCTGGTAGGGTTGTGCGTTGTCCCAAAAGGGCACGCAGAGGGGCGTGGCGCAATTGGTAGCGCAACGGTCTCCAAAACCGTAGGTTGCAGGTTCGAGTCCTGTCGCCCCTGCCACATCACTTCCAAGGAGGGAATCGCCGTGAGCGAGGAAAAGCAGCCGAGCACCGGGGCTCCGCGCCCAACCGGCAAGCGTCAGCTCTCTGGCGCAGCGACCACCTCTACTGATTCCTACACCGACAAGCGCGTCGTGCGCGTCGAGGATAAGAAGGAAGATTCTTTCGGCGGATCCGTCGGCTCCTTCCCGGGTGAAGTCGTCTCTGAGATGAAGAAGGTCGTGTGGCCTACCGGCAAGGAAATGCTTCAGTACGTTCTGGTGACCTTCGCCTTTCTTATCGTCCTCACCGCTCTGGTGTGGGGCGTGGACACGCTGACCGGCCTCGGAGTTGAAGCAATCCTCGCGCCTTAGTACACTAATTTCATACTTTCATCCCGCCGCCTTCCCGCTAGCTCGACTAGGGGAAACGGCGGGATACTTTTTGCCCTAGTCCCGCCGAGTACCCTGGTGGGGGACTAGAAGAATGAACACCAATTTGGAGTAGCAGACAATGAGCGAAGAAAACACTGGCACCTCCCTCGAGCAGGCCATGATCGATAACGTCCAGGAACAGGCCGCCGAAGCGGTCGAGGCTACTGAGGAATCCCAGCAGCCGCAGGAGGAACTGTCCGCTGAGGAGAAGGAAGCTGCCGAAAAGGAAGCTGCTACCAAGGCCGCTGAGGCTGCTCTCGGTGGCGTCACGGATGAGGCTGAAGGCGAGGGTGCAGGGGAGGCGTCGGCAAGCGCTGAGGCAGACGCCGCCGCAGTAGCCGACGCCGAGTATAAGTCCCGCCTGCGCGCCTTTACCCGCGAGCTGAAGAAGCAGCCGGGCCAGTGGTACATCATCCAGTGCTACTCCGGTTATGAGAACAAGGTGAAGACCAACCTCGATATGCGTGCCCAGACACTCGAGGTGGAGGATTCCATCTTTGAAGTCGTTGTGCCGGTCGAGCAGGCCATTGAAAAGAAGGACGGCAAGAAGAAGGTAGTCAAGCGCAAGCTGCTGCCGGGCTACGTGCTGGTGCGCATGGAGCTTAACGACGCCGCCTGGTCCGTCGTCCGCGATACCCCGGGCGTGACCTCCTTCGTGGGCAATGAGGGCAACGCGACCCCGGTGAAGATCCGCGACGTTGCTAAGTTCCTCATGCCGAACGATCCGACGGTCTCTCCGGAGGACTCCGCAGCAGACTCCGAGGGCGAGCAGGTTGTGGCCATGCCGGAGAAGGAGGCCGCCAAGGCCTACGCGCACGACTTCGAGGTGGGCGAGGCCGTCACCATCCTGTCTGGCCCGCTGGCTTCCGTCTCCGCCACCATCTCCGAGATCGACCCAGAGACCGGCAAGATGCAGGGCCTGGTGTCCATCTTCGGCCGCGAGACCCCGGTGGAGCTGTCCCCGAC
The DNA here is from genome assembly GCF_001814945.1 of Corynebacterium sp. HMSC066C02. Classification (NCBI taxonomy): domain Bacteria; kingdom Bacillati; phylum Actinomycetota; class Actinomycetes; order Mycobacteriales; family Corynebacteriaceae; genus Corynebacterium; species Corynebacterium sp. HMSC066C02. The sequence goes on from NZ_KV818474.1 coordinate 143,527, forward strand.
GGAGATCGAGCGCATCTCCTAAAAAGCGATTTTGAGCTGGGCGCACGGTGTTCTAGACTTGAACGCCGTGCGCTTTTGCGCATCTTGAAACGTTCATCCTCCGGTGGCCCACAATGCGTGAGCATCCGGACGGGGCGCTGTTATTCATCGTGGCGGCACTCCGGTACCACAGGAAAGAGGTAATTCGATGGCTCCCAAGAAGAAGGTCACTGGCCTGATCAAGCTCCAGATCGAGGCAGGCGCTGCTAACCCGGCTCCGCCGGTCGGCCCGGCACTCGGTGCCCACGGCGTCAACATCATGGAGTTCTGCAAGGCCTACAACGCTGCGACCGAGTCCCAGCGCGGCAACGTCGTGCCGGTGGAGATCACCGTGTACGAGGACCGCTCCTTCGACTTCAAGCTGAAGACCCCGCCGGCAGCTAAGCTCCTGCTCAAGGCCGCTGGCATCAAGAAGGGCTCCGGCGTTCCGCACACCGACAAGGTTGGCTCCGTGACCTGGGATCAGTGCAAGGAGATTGCACAGACCAAGTTTGAGGACCTCAACGCTCGTGACATCGAGAACGGCGCCCGCATCATTGCTGGTACCGCTCGCTCCATGGGCATCACCGTTGACGGCGTCCCGGCTAAGTAAAAATTCGATTTAATGCGCGATACGTTCTGTATCGCGCGTGGCAGGGCCAGCTTCGGCCCGCTAACACCACATCAATCCAAGAAAAGGAATTGCACTTATGAGCACCAAGTCCAAGGCATACAAGGCTGCCGCTGAGCTGGTAGACCGCTCCCGCCTGTACCGTCCGATCGAGGCCGCCAAGCTGGCCAAGGAGACCTCCTCCAAGAACTTCGACGCCACCGTTGATGTTGTCTTCCGTCTCGGCGTTGACCCGCGTAAGGCTGACCAGCTGGTTCGCGGCACTGTCTCCCTGCCCCACGGCACCGGTAAGGACGTCCGCGTGGCTGTCTTCGCTGAGGGCGACAACGCTGAGGCTGCGAAGGCTGCTGGCGCCGACATCGTGGGCACCGAAGAGCTGATCGCTGCTATCAACGAGGGCAACATCGACTTCGACGTTGCTATCGCTACCCCGGATCAGATGGCCAAGGTTGGCCGCGTTGCCCGCGTGCTGGGCCCGCGTGGTCTCATGCCGAACCCGAAGACCGGCACCGTGACCGCTGACGTGTCCAAGGCCGTTGCTGACGTCAAGGGCGGTAAGATTTCCTTCCGCGTTGACAAGGCTTCCAACCTGCACGCCATCATCGGCAAGGCTTCCTTCGATGCTGAGAAGCTGGCTGAGAACTACGGCGCGCTGTACGACGAGATCATTCGCCTGAAGCCGGCCTCCGCTAAGGGCATCTACGCCAAGAAGGTCACCATCTCCACCACCTTCGGCCCGGGCATCCCGGTCGACGCTTCCGTGGAGAAGAACTACACCGAGTAAATCGGTCTAGCGCATCGCGCTAAATGGCACAGGGCTTCGAGGTTTACCCTCGGAGCCCTTTTCCTATGCCTGCCAGTCCCGTGGAGATAGCGGCTCGGATCGCTAGGCGTCGATATCGTCTGGCTCCCAGCCCCGGCCGTCTGCGTCCAGGTAGACATTGCGTGCTAACGGAATCTGGTGAGAGGCAGATTCCAAAATATGCATGAAGTAACCGGCGGTGTTGGGGATAGCGAGGGTATCGCCCACCGCTATGCCCTCCGGGAAATCGAGCTCGCGGCGTAGGATGACTTCATCTTCGATGCAATAGGCCCCCACCACGAACCCGGTGCGCGGTTCCCGGTCCAGCGCACCGCGGTCTCCGGCAGTGGGCACGAGGAGCGGGTCGAGCAAGATATCATCCGCCGCGGTACGGCACTGGGTGCGGTTCATGGCGGCGCCGATGAGAGGTAGGCCGTCGGAGCGCTCTTTGAGGAAGCTGACCTCGGCGAGGATGATGCCGCAGCCATCGAGCAGGCTGCGCCCTGGCTCCAAATGAAGAGAAATATTCCGCTCGCTCAAGGCACGGCCGGCAGGTCCAAACCCGGCCACCTCACCAGAAAGAAGTTGGTCTAACCACTGGCCGCGGGTGGGTGTTTGCCAGAAGGGGTAGGTATTTGAGAGCGGGTCGGACTTCCAGGTGAAAGGCTCACCGGTGCCGGCGCGCTGGGCTGCGATGCGTTGCTGGTAATACTCCCATTGCTCGCGGGATTCGAGGTAGCTCATGGGAACACCGCCGCCGATATCGATGAAGGAAGCAGGCTGGCCAACTAAGCGGAGGTGCTCGATGAGGGCGATGGCCTCCGCGAGTGCGGTGCGGCGGTCCGATTCGCTATAACCATGCAGGTGTACGTGAACGCCGTCAGCGTGGATGGTTTCGGGCCACGCGTGGCTTTGCCATGCGTGAAGGAGCTCACCGAAGCGCGTCGGCGGTAGGTTATCCGGGTTGGGGGCAAGGCGCGGTGCGACGTGCGCGGTGTGGTTGAGGGCCTTGGCAAGGGCAGCGATGCGCTCGGCTTCCGCTCGCGAATCGCAGGAAATGGTGACTCCGCGGTCGATAGCTAGTCGCAGCAACGCGTCGGTCTTAATAGCCGCGCTGAGGATAATCCGCTCGGGCGCGACTCCACGGTTAAGCACTTGGCGCAGCTCATTTTCACTGGCGACGTCCACGCCCAGACCAGCCTCGCGGGCGGCATCGACGAAGCACAAGGCTTTATTGGCCTTGCGAGCGAAAAATACCTGGGTGTCCACGCCATGAGAGGCGCCGGCATCGAGGAGCTCTTGGGCGTTGCGGCCCAGCGGTGCGGGGTTGAGCACATTAACGGGCGAGCCATACTCGGAGGTAAGGCGGGAAACTTGCTGTGGGTCGCCCACCAATTCCGTCATCCACTCTTCCCACCGCGCGCGCAGCGCAACGGTGCCATGAACGGGTAACGGGGTGGTGTGGTTGGTCATGGGTTTACTACTTTCTCCGCCCAACGGGGGATGTCATCGTGCACGGAACGGTTCAACGAGTCATGGCCGGGAAGCTCAAGCTCATTCATGCGGCCGATTTCCACGACGCCGGGGACATCGTGGAAAGGGGTGAGGATGGCTTGGGGAGCTACGGTGGCATCGATAAGCAGATCAATGCCACCCTGCTCGCGCCAGTGGTCTATCTGGTCCGGGGCGGCGAGGTAGCGGGTATCTACCACGCCTGTGCGGATGAGCTCGAGCAGGTGCCGCGCGGTGACCGGTGGTGGGCCAAAGGCCACGCGCTCGAGGGTGCGCGAGAGCTCACGGAAGCCGGGCATGGCGCCATGAGTCTTATGCCATTCAACGCATTCTTGAAAGAGCCCCCGAAACGCCGCGCCTACAGCCGCAGCCGGGGTAAGCGTCCCGGTGCCCTCGGCGGCGCGGAGGGAGGCATCCAGCTCCGCGACGGCATCGCCGGAAAAGTCGTGGCCGTCGAGCACTGCAGCGAGGTCCCCGGTGGAAAACTCACCCATCGATCCGGCGGCCGCCAGGAGGATGTCGCGCAAATCATCGGCATTGTGCACGCCGGCACAGGCGCGCCTTACGTCGGCCGGGATCTCGGGCTGCGGCGTGCCCGGGGCGGGCTTGACCTCCATGAAACGCCCGCTGCGGCTCACCGGGAAGATGAGCTCGGCGGTATCGCCGTACAGCAGGCAGACATCGATGAAGCTCAAGGCAGCACCGCGCACCCCAATCCGTCGCGGGGCACTGGGCAAATCGGCGCCGAAGTAGAGTCCGGTAATCGGAACGCGGGAAGGCTCGTGAACTAAGGCACCGGGGTGGAGGTGATCGTGGCCGGTGCAGACGAGGACTTCGTCGAAGGGCGAGCCATCGACGATGAACCCGTCGTCAGCGGTAGACACCGAACGCACACGCTGGGGTAGGTGTCGAATGCGTACGTGCTGCGGGGCGCGGTGCAGGGCAGCAGCCCACGTATCGGCCAGGAATTGCCCTACCTGCGCGCGCGGCGGGAAGGCATCGGTGGTGGATTCCCCGCGGCGGGTGCGCCAAGCGTTGAAGCTATCGTGTGCGGTGGTGACGATGGCGCAATTGACGTTAAGGCGCCATTGCGACGGCTGCTGCGGGCGATACACCGCGCCGGCGCCGGCGGGGTAGGGATCAAAGACGGTGATATCCACGGGGATGCGGGCGCGCTCGATGAGTTCTTCTACGGCCCACAGCCCGCGTGGACCGCCGCCGATGATGGCGATGCGGCGGGAAGGTTCCTGCGGGCTCACTCTGAATCCCCTTCGACGCGCGCGGCGAGCTCGGGAGGAGAGATGTCGAAGTGCTCGCAGACCCAGGAATCGTTGTAGATGGTATCGAGGTAAGGCTGGCCACCGTCGTGGAGTACGGCCACGACCTCTGCACCGGCCGGAAGGGTAGGCGCGAGACGCTGGAATGCCGCGATGACCGCGCCGCCGGAGGCCCCAGGCAGAAGGCCTTCGGCCTGGGCGAGGCGACGAGCTGCCACAATGGCATCCAGATCGGGCACACGCTCTACTGAGGACGGCGAGAATTTGGTGGATAGATCGGTGACAATGCCAGCACCATAGCCCGGCAGCATGCGGGTGCCGCGCTGGCCCCCAAACAACACGGAGCCTTCGGCATCGACACCGATGGTCTCCGTATCCGCGCCAATCTCAGTGAGCTTTCGCACGCAGCCGCCGAGAGTACCGGTGGTGCTCATAGCGACGAGCAAGTGGGTGGGTGCCTGTCCGAGCTGGTCCACGATTTCCGTCATCGTGCCTTCGGCGTGGGCGTAAAAGGCGGCCTCGTTGGAATACTGGTTGAGATTGAAAGAATTGGGGATCTCTTCTAGAAGCTCGGCCACGCGGGTGCGGCGAGCGGTGAGCCAATCGCCGGTTTCCGGGTCCGGGTGATCCAGCAATTCTACGTGGGCGCCGTAGGCCCGCATCGTGGCCACGGTGGAGGAATTGACGCGCGGATCGACCACGCAGTGGAATTTCATACCCGCAAGTGGGGCCTGGCGGGCCAGTGCCATGCCGAGGTTGCCCGAGGAAGACTCCACCAGGGTGGATCCGGGGCCTATGTCGCCGGCGTCAAGCGCGGCTTGGATGAGTGCGCGTGCGGTGCGGTCCTTGGCGGATCCGCCCAGGTTGAATTGCTCTAGCTTGAGATAGAGGTGCACATCGGTACGGGGATTAATGGCGTCCACGCGCATCAGCGGGGTATGGCCAATAGGTGGTTGGGCTTGAGAATGAATCCGTGGGTTCATCATTAGCCCCATGGTAGACCTCTGCCTGCGGCTTTTCCCGTGTCTAGTGCTGGATTTGTGTAGGGTAACGGCACTTTTCTCACTAACAGGCAATTGGCAGGTTGGTGGTATGGGATTACAAGGAACATGCCGCATAATAATCTTGTGCGTTTGAGAGAGGCGCATGAGAGATAGAGAGAACACCCTGAGTCTTGCAGGGCGGGCGGCGTGAGAAACCGCCTGATAGACAAGACCCCTTACAACGCGGGTCCCAGATTTTACTGGGACCCGCGTTGTACTGTGTGCGGAGACTTTAGCCCCAGGTGGCTTTAACCCCCAGCGCACCTGAGGCACGTGACTGGAGGAGGGGAAGGGGGACCAGACTAAAGACACCATATGCAGCGCTGAATCGAGATAAGCCCAGGTGAATGCATGCGCTCCTTTGCATAAGGTGCCATTGCTTTGGTCCCTGTGCCCCAGGCGGCAGGCTCTAGAGGCGAAGACTGCTCTAAGGCCGCGGCCTCCCTTTCATCCAGTACACGGACCAGATGACCTCTTCGCGCGGAACGCCCCAGTCATGCACGGCTAATGAGCGCACAGCTTTTGCGAGATCCCCTTCACCGGCAACCCATACCGAATCTGGTGCGGTATCGGGGGTGAAGCGGGAGCCGAGAAGTTGTCTGGCGCGTGTGCAGTGTTCGTCGTGTGGAGCCAGGACCATGGTGAGTGAGCGGACCTTGCCGCGCCACGTCTCCTCCAAGCCGTCTTCAACTTCATCGTCGTCTGTGATCATGGCAACGACGTCGACTGCATCCAAGATTTCCGGTGAGAAGGCTTCGTAGTGCTCGAGGATGTGCCACAGTGCCGGTAGAGCAGAGGCATCCGCGAGTAACAGTTGTGACTTCCTAGGGGCCTGCCACAGTGCTTGCCCGGTATATATTCCGGCGGTATCCCCGGGTTGGGCATTGAGGATCCAGTGTGAACCCGGGCCATTATCGCCATGGGTCACCACGTCGACATCGATGGTGCACGCTTCTTGGTTGAGCTTGCGAATGGTGTACCAGCGCAATGCTGGGCGAATGTCGTCGGGCAATCGGGTGACGGCGGCGCGAACATTGGCATCGTCGACCGGGAAGGGCGAAAAATCCTGCTCGTCTTGGGGCATGAGGAGCCCAAAATACTCGTCAGGTCCGGCTAAGGGGTAGTCACTAAAGGCCGGCGAGTGAAAAGTTAAACGGTGCAGTCGCGGCTTGAGGCGGGTGTTCCCGGTGAGGGTTACGGGAAGTAGGCGGTGATGCGTCAAGGGAATTGATCCTAGGTAGAGGCCAAATTTGAAACCATCATAACGCGCAGGTTAGGCTAGCCTCAAATAAGTTAGGGGGCGCGTTAATGTGCGTGCCGCTTCCCTGTGAAGGAAAGGTTCATTCCATGGTTGCTATCAACCGGCGCGCGAAAGCAGTGCTCGCTATTGTCTCAGCGGCAGCGATTGCTTTAGCGGGGTGCTCGCGCGGAAGTGGCGAGGACAGCGCGGGTGCGGACAGTGCTGAGGAGGTGCGCGTTGCCAGCCTGGGGCTCGGTGATGCCGATACCGTGCTGGCACTCGGAATCACTCCGGTTGCTGTGGCCCCCTGGGGTGCGAAAGGGGATGGTGATCCCTCCGGCGTTGGCCCATGGGCGAAGGAACTTTTGGGTGACGCCCAGCCCGAGGTGATTTATAACACCGCTTCCGGTTTCACGGCAGAGGTTCTTGAACAGGTCACGGCCTCGGATCCCACGCAGATCATCGCCGTGAACCAAGCTGTGGATCAGGAGGCGAAGAAATCCCTCGAGGATATCGCCCCGCTGACCGTGAAGCCCGAAGGTTTCGAAGACTGGCAGATTCCCTGGGAGGAACAAGTCAAGACCATCGCCTCTGCCGTGGATAAGGAAGAGGAGGGGGAGAAGCTCATTGACCAAGCAGAGGACGCCTTTAAGCAGTTCAAGGACTCCCACCCGGAGCTGCAGGGCAAGCGCGCAGCCATCGTCATGCCCTATGAGGGGAAGCTGGGCCTCTACACAGCAGAAGACGGCCGCGGCCAGTTCATTGAGAACCTCGGCTTTGACATTCCGAAGGAACTGCAGGGTGATGGTTCCAGCTTCTTCGTGGACTATGCCCCGGAAAACTACTCCCAGCTCAACAACGTGGACTACCTGTTCGTCTTGGATTACAACGGCGCGGCCGATGAACTCAAGAAGGATTCCACGTTCCAGGGCCTCGACGTGGTCAAGGATGGCCGTGTTCGCTACCTGGACACGGACACCGGCAATGCGATGAGCATGCCAAATCCGCTGACTATTCCGTGGGCCGTCGACAAGTTCGAAGAGAAGCTTTAAGTGCTCGCATTACCGAGGAAGGCTGAGGCTATCCACGGTTCTGCGGGTGCGCGCCACGGCGGTGAGGCAGCCGCATTGGATTCGCGGGGGAGAAGCCGCGCACTGCTCACCACGGCCCTAGTTGTGTCGACCCTCCTCCTTTTGCTGTGCTCATTGGCGGTGGGCTCGAGGGCTATTCCGCTGCCGGATCTGTTGTCTGCGCTCCTCCGCGGAGGCGAAGCAGATATCGAGAACATCGTGTGGGATTTGCGTATCCCCCGCACGTTCGTGGCCTACTTCGCGGGTGCCGCAATCGCGGTATCGGGTGTAATCGCCCAGTCTTGGACTAGAAATCCCCTGGCCGATCCGGGCTTCATCGGTATTACCGCGGGAGCTTCGTTCCTGGTTGCCCTCGGGACGGCGTTAGGTGTCGCCACCTCAACCGGGATGCGGACCGCGCTGGCCCTCGTAGGCGCCGGCCTGGCCACAGCATTAGTACTGGGTGTATCCCGGCGGTTTCAGGATCCCCTGACGCTGGTCCTAGTCGGCGCGGGAGTTGCTGCTGCCTTGAGCTCTGGCGCCATGCTGATCGGCCTGTACTCCACGGATGTCCTCGACAGCATGCGCCGGTGGACCATTGGCTCCACGTTTGGGCGCGGCCCAGAGGATGTCGCCATCGCAGGTGCCGGATTGTTCATCGGGTTTATTATCGCCGCACGTGTGGCGCGCCCGCTCGATCTTCTGGCAATGGGGGAGGAATCCTCGGTTGCCCTAGGCGGCTCTCCCACGCTGGCGCGGCGCGGCGCTGCCTTGAGCATCGTTGTCCTAGCAGGATGCGCTACCGCGGCGACGGGGCCCATTGCTTTCGTCGGATTCGCCATCCCCCATCTGCTGCGCCGGTTCACGGGGCCAGAAGTTACCGCGATGATTGCACCGGCCGCATTGCTCGGTGGTTGCTCCGTACTCGCTGCGGATATTCTCGGCCGCCTCATCGCGGGGCCCTCTGAGCTGGAGATGTCCATCGTCTTGGCCTTTGTGGGCGCACCATTTCTCATCTGGGCCGTACACCGTGGGGAGCACAAGCTATGAGTGGGTTGCAGAAGGGGGACGTCGCCAAGCAACTGCGTTCCCAAGAGCGGCAGCGCCGGACATGGATATGGGCAGCGACCTGCTTCTTTGTTCTGGTCGCAGCAAGCTCCTATGTCCTCCTTTTGGGTCAGGGGCCTGTGGCCTTGAGCCCGGGGCGGGTCCTGGAGATTCTCAACGGCGGCGGAAGCCGAAGCGAAATCCGCGTTGTCTGGGACCTTCGCATGCCGGTAGCTCTAGCGACCCTCATCGTGGGTGCCGCGCTCGGGCTGGCGGGATCGTGGACGCAGTCAATGTCACGCAATCCGCTGGCCTCGCCTGACATTCTTGGCGTGACTGGTGGCGCGTCCGTCATGGTGGTTCTCGGAACGGTAGTCTCCCGGCCGCTGCTTGCCGACGGGCTCTCCATGTTCTGGTGGAGGGCCGGACTCGCGCTGTTGGGTGCCGTGCTAGCAGCCATCCTGCTGGTGGCACTTGGGGGAATCGGCACGAGCAACCGCATCGTCATCGTCGGAATCGCGCTCTCCCTGCTGTTTCAAGCGCTGGTGGCGTATCTCTTGCGCGCAGCCGAGCTCCTTCGCGCGGCGCAATCCCAGCTGTGGCTGGCGGGAACCACGGGCTTCGTGCGGATGGAAGTCATTCTTCCTTTGCTCGTGGGGTTGACTCCTTTTGTGGTGCTTGGCCTGTGGTGTGCTCGGGAGTTGCCGCTTCTTGCGCATGATGATCTCTCGGCCCTTTCCCTCGGGGTTAACATCACGCGAACACGGGCGCTGCTGCTGGTCGCAGCTACGGGCATCTGCGCGGTGACCGTATCCGTGGCCGGCCCCATTGGTTTCATCGCGCTCCTGGCCCCGCATGTGGGGCGCATTGTTGCCCGAACGCCCACGCCGGTGCCCCTAGTCTCCTGCGCTGCCGGCGCCGCCTTGTTGAGCGCGTGCGCTGTCATTGCTGGAATGCTGCCGATAGACGCTCCAGTGGGTGCTGTCTCCTCCATCATCGGAGGTTGTGCCCTGGTCATCTTGGTGTGGAATGCCGCACGGCGGAGAGGATAAAAAACTTGTGAAAGACAGAGAAATTACAGCTACCGGTATTCATGCCGGTTATAAGGACGGGGAAGACATCCTGTCCGGCGTTGACTTGGTGGCCCGCCCGGGTGAAATCACCACGCTTATTGGACCGAATGGTTGCGGCAAGTCCACGCTGTTGAAGACCTTGTCTAAGATTCTTCGCCCGCGACAGGGGAGCGTGCACATCGGCGAGCTAGACGTGCACGCTATGAGCCCGAAAGAAGCAGCTGCCCACGTGGCGCTTCTTCCGCAGCAGCCGATGGCACCGGACGGGCTGCGTGTGGGCGAGCTCGTAGCGCGCGGCCGCTACCCGCACCTGGGCCGCGGGCGGGGACTGTCCGCGAAAGACCGCGACATCATCGCGCAGGCCTGCGTGGAGACGGGCATTACGGACTTTATCGACCGTGACATCGCGGCGCTCTCGGGCGGCCAACGCCAGCGCGTGTGGCTGGCGCTTGCTTTGGCGCAGGACACGCCGGTGCTGCTTCTCGACGAACCCACCACCTTCCTCGACCCAGCCCACGCCATTAGCGTTTTAGAGCTCGTGCGCAAACAAGCCGACTCGGGGAAAACAGTCGTCGTCGTGTTGCACGATCTCATGTTGGCCGGTCAGTACTCCGACACCATGGTGGTCATGAACAATGGCGAGGTCATCGCGCAGGGAACTCCCCGCCAAGCGTTGCGGAAAGACGTGCTGGCAGCCGCTTATGGCATCGATGTGGAAATCTGGGATGACCCGCGAGGTGACTCTCCGGTTATCGTTCCGCGTGGGGTGCTCGGTGACTAGACATGCTCATACACGAGCTCGAGTAGGAAACTCGTAGCGGAGCGATTTGGAGTTGTGGCAGGTCGGGTTGTAAAGTACCTAGCGAAGTTTGAACGGCCCGCTGAGGCCGAGTCAAAGTTCACCGAAGACCGTCGGTCATCCGGATACCCGGATCGAAGGTTCCTCATCCTAGAGGGCGGCCCACGCAGGAGACACTTTGCGAATGAGCGCGGATTTCCGCGCGCGCCCTGTGCTCTTGCACGGGGCTTTTGTTATTTCGGTTGTCCATCGGGCAAGCGGAGTAGGGAAGGCCCCGGCGGAAAACACAAGAGATGTTTCGAAAGGAGGCGAAGTAGAAAATGGCAAACCCGAAGAACACCGCAGACCTGGCGGCACTGAAGGAGAAGCTCGAGGGTGCAAACTCCATCGTGCTGACCGAGTACCGTGGCCTGACCGTGGGTCAGCTCCAGGAGCTGCGTACCAACCTCGGTTTTGACGTTGAGTACTCCGTCGCCAAGAACACCCTTTTCAAGATCGCTGCCAACGAAGCTGGCATCGAGGGTCTTGACGAGCACCTGACTGGCCCGACCGCTATTGCGTTCATCAAGGGCGAGGCAGTGGATGCTGCGAAGGTCATCACCAAGTTCGCTGATGACAACAAGGCACTCGTTATCAAGGGTGGCTACATGGACGGCAACGCTCTGTCTGCCGACCAGGTTGAGGCCATCGCCAAGCTGGACAACCGCGAGACCACCCTCGCAAAGCTGGCTGGCGCCATGAAGGGTTCTATGGCAAAGGCTGCCGCCGTATTCAACGCTCCTGCAACCAAGATGGTCCGCACCGCTGCGGCCCTGCAGGACAAGAAGGCTGCGGAAGCTTAAGACGCCACTTACAGGCGCACAACTTAAACACACACACTTATCTGGCTGCCTAGCGCGGCCAGGAACAATGAGAAAGGATGCCAATCATGGCTAAGCTCACCAAGGACGAGCTCATTGAAGCTTTCAAGGAAATGACCCTCATCGAGCTCTCCGAGTTCGTTAAGGAGTTCGAGGAGGTCTTCGACGTTGAGGCCGCCGCTCCGGTTGCTGCTGTTGCTGCTGGTGCCCCGGCTGCCGGCGGTGCCGCTGAGGAAGAGAAGACCGAGTTCGACGTCGTTCTGACCGACGCTGGCGCTAAGAAGATCGGCGTTATTAAGGCTGTCCGTGAGATCGTCTCCGGCCTGGGCCTGAAGGAAGCTAAGGAGCTCGTTGAGGGTGCTCCGAAGGCTATCCTCGAGGGTGCTTCCAAGGACGACGCTGACGCTGCTAAGGCTAAGCTCGAAGAGGCTGGCGCTTCCGTCGAGCTCAAGTAATTCACCTGAATTACTCAGCTTTCCTGCGCAGCACACTCGCTGCGCGCCAACAACCCCGTTCCGCTTTCCTGCGGTGCGGGGTTGTTCCCGTTTTGCCGGAACCCCGATGGCCCGGCGGATTCTAAACATTTCGTGTCAAGTCTTGACACTAGGGTCAAAAAGAGACACTATTGGAGTGTGCAATTTCGGCGTAGAAGTCTCGAGCGGTTCCATCAGGATGGTGTGCCGCCGCGATATATTCCATCGGAATTGCGCTCGGTAGTGCGCCGCAAGTTACTTATGATTGGGCGGTCTGTAAATGTCACGGACCTTCGGATTCCACCAGCAAACCGGTTGGAGCGGCTCAAGGGTGACCTTGGTGGTTACTACTCAATTCGCGTCAACTCGCAGTGGCGCATCATATTCAAGTGGACACCCGAAGGAGCTGTTGACGTTGACTTTATCGACTACCACTGACGCGCATACTCATGTTGATGTTGTTCCCGTTCCGCATCCTGGAGAAGTCCTTCTCCTAGAATTCCTCAAACCCTGCGGTATCACCCAGTATCGCCTGGCCAACGACATTGGCACTACTCGTTCCCAAGTTTCCAAAATCACTCGCGGTGCGCTCGGTATCAGTGCCGATATGGCTTTGCGTTTGTCGGCCTACTTTGGGAATTCCGCGGAGTTCTGGCTCGGGCTTCAAGAGGAATACGATCTGTGGAAAGCTCGCCAGACTACGGATGTCAGCGCCATCGTCCCGTGGAATCACAAAGAAGAAGCCGACTCTCACTCATAGAAACAGATAACTTGCGCTCAATGCGAGGTAAGGGTCGCCCCGCAGCGCCCCATAAATCTGAAACGCACCCTCCAGGGAAATGTGTTTTGAACAAACGAGTCGGTAGGATAAGCCACCATGCTGCCCAAGTCCCGCATCTTCTCCGTCCTCCTGCTCGGCCTTGGCGTTGCGCTGATCGCAGCTGGCCTAGCGGCTTCGAGCTTCTTGAGCTTTAGCCCGCGCCTGCCGCTGGATATCAAGGACACTACGTGGACGATGCAGGATGAGAATGCCACTGGGCAGGCACTGTCCGCAGAGGGTGTTACGCAATACGAGGAGCCGATGACCTATCAGCTCAACCTGGACATCCAGGACCCGGCGGACAAGGACACGGCGACGCTGCGGGTGGGGGAGTCAGCCATCCGTGGCGGCACCGGCAATGTGGAGGACTTAAGCTTTGCGCGCGTGTGGAATTATCCCGTCGACCGCCTCAGCGGTGAGGCCACGGGCCCGGCGGCGCTCTCCCACACCATGGGCTCGCCCACGGCGGAGGTCCCAATCGAGGGCTACTGGCTGAAGCTGCCTGCTGATGCCGAGCAGACCACCTACCCGGTCTTTGACCCGGTCCTGCGCAAGGCTGCCGACGCCGTCTTCGAGGAATCCCTCGACATCGATGGTCGCACGGTCTACCGCTACCACCAGGAGATTGAACCCACCAACGTGGCTACCCTTTATGCCGGGAACACGACTACCACGCTGAGCAATGAAGATGGCTCCACCGAGCAGGGCTACCTCTTCCACGCCGCAACCCGGGACCTCTTTGTAGACCAAGCCACCGGACTCGTCGTGGGCATGGACGTCGATATCAAGGACTACTGGGCCGACCGCGAGGGCAACGAGCGCGAGGTGCAGTTCGCCTTCAACGGTGCCACTGATGAGGAATCCCGCGCGGAGCTGCTCCAGCAAGCAGAGCGCTTCCCGCGGAGTGCTGTGGGGCAGTGGGTGCGCTGGGGTGGCGTCGGCATCGGCGCCCTTCTGGTGCTGCTCGGAGCGCTGGGCGCTTTCCGCCGTCCCGCCAGCCGTCACTCTCGCTAGCCGCGCGTGCGAATCTCCGCAGCGACACGCCGACGGCACGTTTCGCCTTTACAAGGCTGCCATTATGCTATAGGCTATTTCGTTGCGCTGGAATCTGGATCTTTAGTGCACATTTAGCCTTTCGAGCGGTGATGGTAAAACCGACTTGACAAGGTGATTTTGTGCATTCTAAACCCAGTCATTCCACAGCAGACCGAATGCTAAATCTACCAGCGGTTTTGCACCTCACCGGCCAGGGTGGGGCCGCAATCCGCCAGAGGTACTGGAAGGACCCATCTTGGCAGTCTCCCGCCAGACCAAGTCAGTGGCCAACATCCCTGGAGCCCCGAAGCGATACTCCTTCGCTAAAATCAGCGAGCCTATCGCTGTCCCGGGCCTCCTCGATCTACAACTCGATTCTTACGCGTGGCTCATCGGCACCCCCGAGTGGCGCGAGCGCGAGCAGGCAGAGCGCGGCGAAGACGCACGCGTGACGAGCGGCCTTGAGGATATCCTCGAGGAGCTTTCTCCGATCCAGGATTACTCGGGCAACATGTCCCTGTCCCTGTCGGAGCCTCGCTTCGAGCCGGTGAAGAACACCGTGGACGAGTGCAAAGAGAAGGACATCAACTACTCGGCGCCACTGTATGTCACCGCAGAATTCATCAATAACGACACCCAGGAGATTAAGTCCCAGACCGTCTTCATCGGCGATTTCCCGATGATGACCGATAAGGGCACCTTCATCGTCAACGGCACCGAGCGCGTTATCGTTTCGCAGCTCGTGCGTTCCCCGGGTGTCTACTTCGACCAGACCATCGACAAGTCCACCGAGCGCCCGCTGCACTCCGTGAAGGTGATTCCTTCCCGCGGTGCATGGTTGGAGTTTGACGTCGACAAGCGCGACACCGTCGGCGTTCGTATCGACCGCAAGCGCCGCCAGCCGGTCACCGTGTTGCTCAAGGCCCTGGGGTGGAGCGAAGAGCAGATCAAGGAGCGCTTCGGCTTCTCCGAGCTCATGATGTCCACCCTTGAGTCCGATGGCGTGGCCAACACCGATGAGGCTCTGCTGGAGATCTACCGCAAGCAGCGCCCAGGCGAGCAGCCCACGCGTGACCTCGCACAGGCACTGCTGGATAACTCCTTCTTCCGCGCCAAGCGCTATGACCTGGCCAAGGTGGGCCGCTACAAGGTCAACCGCAAGCTCGGCCTGGGCGGAGACCACGATGGTCTGATGACCCTGACCGAGGAAGACATCGCCGTCACCCTCGAGTACCTCGTGCGCCTGCACGCCGGCGAGCGTGAGATGAAGGCCCCGAACGGTGAGATGATCTCCATCCACACCGACGACATCGACCACTTTGGTAACCGTCGTCTGCGCACCGTCGGCGAGCTCATCCAGAACCAGGTCCGCGTGGGCCTGTCCCGCATGGAGCGCGTCGTCCGCGAGCGCATGACCACCCAGGACGCCGAGTCGATTACCCCGACTTCCCTGATCAACGTCCGTCCGGTTTCTGCTGCCATCCGCGAGTTCTTCGGTACCTCCCAGCTCTCGCAGTTCATGGACCAGAACAACTCCCTGTCCGGCCTGACCCACAAGCGCCGCCTGTCCGCGCTGGGCCCGGGCGGTCTGTCCCGTGAGCGCGCCGGCATTGAGGTGCGAGACGTTCACGCTTCGCACTACGGCCGCATGTGCCCGATTGAGACCCCGGAAGGCCCGAACATTGGCCTGATCGGTTCGCTGGCTTCCTACGCCCGCGTCAACGCTTTCGGCTTCATCGAGACCCCGTACCGCAAGGTGGTGGACGGCAAGGTCACCGACCAGGTGGAGTACCTCACCGCCGATGAAGAGGATCGCTTCGCTATCGCGCAGGCTGAGGTTGAGAAGGATGCCGACGGCACCCTGACCGGCGACCGCATCGAGGTCCGCCTCAAGGATGGCGATATCGGTGTGACCGACGCCTCCGGCGTGGACTACGTTGACGTGTCCCCGCGCCAGATGGTCTCCGTGGCAACCGCCATGATTCCGTTCCTCGAGCACGACGATGCTAACCGTGCGCTCATGGGCGCGAACATGCAGCGCCAGGCCGTGCCGCTGGTGCGTTCCGAGGCCCCGTACGTGGGCACCGGTATGGAGCAGCGCGCTGCCTACGATGCCGGTGACCTCATCATCACCCCGAAGGCGGGCGTGGTGGAGAACGTCACCGCTGACCTCATCACCATCATGGATGATGAGGGCCAGCGTGATACCTACATGCTGCGCAAGTTCGAGCGCACCAACCAGAACACCAACTACAACCAGACTCCGCTGGTCTCCCTGGGTGACCGTGTGGAGGCAGGCCAGGTGCTTGCCGACGGCCCCGGTACCCACAACGGTGAGATGTCCCTCGGCCGCAACCTGCTGGTTGCCTTCATGCCGTGGGAAGGCCACAACTACGAGGACGCCATCATCCTCAACCAGCGCATCGTGGAGGAAGACATCCTCACCTCGATCCACATCGAGGAGCACGAGATCGATGCTCGCGATACCAAGCTGGGCCCGGAGGAGATCACCCGCGAGATTCCGAACGTCTCCGATGACGTTCTGCGTGACCTCGACGAGCGCGGCATCGTCCGCATCGGTGCTGACGTCCGCGCGGGCGATATCCTCGTTGGTAAGGTCACCCCGAAGGGTGAGACCGAGCTGACTCCGGAGGAGCGCCTGCTGCGCGCCATCTTTGGTGAGAAGGCCCGCGAGGTTCGCGATACCTCCATGAAGGTGCCGCACGGTGAGACCGGTAAGGTCATCGGCGTTTCCCGCTTCTCCCGCGAGGATGATGACGATCTGGCCCCGGGCGTCAACGAGATGATCCGCGTCTACGTGGCTCAGAAGCGCAAGATCCAGGACGGCGATAAGCTCGCCGGCCGCCACGGTAACAAGGGCGTTGTGGGCAAGATCCTCCCGCCGGAGGATATGCCGTTCATGGAGGATGGCACCCCGGTGGACATCATCCTCAACACCCACGGTGTGCCTCGTCGTATGAACATCGGTCAGGTTCTCGAGGTTCACCTCGGCTGGCTGGCACACGCCGGTTGGAAGATCGACACCGAGGACCCGGCCAACGCCGAGCTGCTCAAGACCCTTCCGGAAGAGCTGTACGACGTCCCGCCGGAGTCGCTCACCGCAACCCCGGTCTTCGACGGTGCCACCAACGAGGAGATCTCTCGCCTGCTGGCTTCCTCCAAGCCGAACCGCGATGGTGACGTCATGGTGGATGAGCACGGCAAGGCCCGCCTCTTCGACGGCCGCTCCGGCGAGCCTTACCTGTACCCGGTTTCCGTCGGTTACATGTACATGCTCAAGCTGCACCACCTCGTCGACGAGAAGATTCACGCCCGCTCCACCGGTCCGTACTCCATGATTACCCAGCAGCCGCTGGGTGGTAAGGCACAGTTCGGTGGCCAGCGCTTCGGTGAGATGGAGGTGTGGGCAATGCAGGCATACGGCGCTGCCTACACCCTGCAGGAGCTGTTGACCATCAAGTCCGATGACGTGGTCGGCCGCGTCAAGGTCTACGAGGCCATTGTCAAGGGTGACAACATCCCGGATCCGGGTATTCCGGAGTCCTTCAAGGTCCTCCTCAAGGAGCTGCAGTCCCTCTGCCTGAACGTGGAGGTTCTCTCCACCGACGGCACCCCGATGGAACTGTCCGGCTCCGACGATGACGACATGGACGGCGCTCCGTCCCTGGGCATTAACCTGTCCCGCGACGAGCGCTCCGACGCAGACATCGCCTAGCTTCTTGGTCCGCCGCCTATCAACAGCGGCGGGCATAACGAAACACCACCTACATTCAAAGCCATCAACTTCCCCCCTGACGGGGGATGAAAGGGAGACATTACGTGTTTGACGTAAATCTCTTCGACGAGCTCCGCATCGGGCTGGCCACCGCAGAGGACATCCGTCGCTGGTCCAAGGGCGAGGTCAAGAAACCCGAAACCATTAATTACCGCACCCTCAAGCCGGAGAAGGACGGCCTCTTCTGTGAGCGCATCTTCGGCCCGACCCGTGACTGGGAGTGTGCCTGCGGTAAGTACAAGCGCGTGCGCTACAAGGGCATCATCTGTGAGCGCTGTGGCGTCGAGGTGACCAAGTCCAAGGTGCGCCGTGAGCGCATGGGTCACATCGAGCTGGCCGCGCCGGTTACCCACATCTGGTACTTCAAGGGCGTTCCTTCCCGCCTGGGCTACCTGCTGGACCTGGCTCCGAAGGACCTTGAGCGCATCATCTACTTCGCCGCCAACATCATCACCTCCGTGGACGAGGAAGCTCGCCACAATGACCAGTCCACTCTGGAAGCAGAAATGCTGCTGGAGAAGAAGGACGTGGAGGATGACGTCGAGGCAGAGATCGCTGAGCGCGCTGCCAAGCTCGAGCAGGATCTGGCCGAGCTGGAGGCCGTCGGCGCTAAGGCCGACGCCCGCCGCAAGGTCCAGAACGCTGCCGACAAGGAGATGCAGCACATCCGCGAGCGCGGTGAGCGCGAGGTTGCTCGCCTCGATGAAATCTGGAATACCTTCATCAAGCTGGCTCCGAAGCAGATGATCATCGATGAGACCATCTACGAAGAGCTGGTTGACCGCTACGAGGATTACTTCACCGGCGGCATGGGTGCTGAGGCTATCCAGACCCTGATCCGCAACTTCGACCTCGAGGCTGAGGCCGAGGAGCTCAAGGAGATCATTAACAACGGCAAGGGCCAGAAGAAGATGCGTGCCCTTAAGCGCCTGAAGGTTGTTGCAGCCTTCCTGCGCTCGGGCAATGACCCGGCCGGTATGGTCCTGGATGCTATCCCGGTGATCCCGCCGGAGCTGCGCCCGATGGTGCAGCTGGACGGTGGCCGCTTCGCTACCTCCGACCTCAACGACCTCTACCGTCGCGTGATCAACCGCAACAACCGCCTCAAGCGCATGATCGACCTCGGTGCTCCCGAGATCATTGTGAACAACGAGAAGCGCATGCTGCAGGAGTCCGTTGACGCGCTCTTCGACAACGGCCGTCGCGGCCGTCCGGTCACCGGCCCGGGTAACCGCCCGCTGAAGTCCCTGTCTGACCTGCTCAAGGGTAAGCAGGGCCGCTTCCGCCAGAACCTGCTGGGTAAGCGCGTGGACTACTCCGGCCGTTCCGTGATTATCGTTGGTCCGCAGCTCAAGCTGCACGAGTGTGGTCTGCCGAAGCTCATGGCACTGGAGCTGTTTAAGCCCTTCGTCATGAAGCGCCTCGTGGAAAACGACTACGCGCAAAACATCAAGTCCGCTAAGCGCATGGTGGAGCGCCAGCGCTCCGAGGTGTGGGACGTCCTCGAAGAGGCCATTTCCGAGCACCCGGTGATGCTGAACCGCGCACCTACCCTGCACCGCCTGGGTATCCAGGCCTTCGAGCCGAAGCTCGTCGAGGGTAAGGCCATTCAGCTGCACCCGTTGGCTTGTGAGGCTTTCAACGCTGACTTCGACGGTGACCAGATGGCAGTCCACCTGCCCCTGTCCGCCGAGGCACAGGCTGAGGCACGTGTGCTGATGTTGGCTTCCAACAACATTCTGTCCCCGGCCTCCGGTAAGCCGCTGGCTATGCCGCGCCTGGATATGGTTACCGGCCTGTACTACCTCACCATGGACAAGGCCGAGGACGAGATCGGCGGTGAGGGTCGTTACCAGCCCGCCACCGAAGACCGTCCGGAGCAGGGCGTGTACTCCTCCTACGCGGAGGCCATCATGGCTCGTGACCGCGGTGTCCTGGGCCTGCAGGCCCCGATCAAGGTGCGCATCTCTCACCTGCGTCCGCCATCAGACATTGAGGCAGAGCAGTTCCCGGATGGTTGGCAGAAGGGCCAGGCTTGGCTCGCTGAGACCACCCTGGGCCGCATCATGTTCAATGACCTGCTGCCGTGGAACTACCCGTACCTCGAGGGCGTCATGGTCCGTAAGGGCGGCGCTGGCAACAAGATGCTGCTGGGCGACGTCATTAATGACCTCGCTGCCAAGTACCCGATGATCACCGTTGCCCAGGTTCTGGACAAGATGAAGGACGCGGGCTTCTACTGGGCCACCCGTTCCGGCGTGACCATCACCATGCACGACGTTCTGGTTCTGCCGAACAAGACCGAGGTTCTCGAGTCTTATGAGAAGGAAGCAGAGCGCATTGAGCGCAAGTACTGGGAGCAGGGTGCCCTGACCGAGCGCGAGCGCTACGACCGCCTGGTGGAGCTGTGGAAGGATGCCACGGACACCGTTGGTAACGCCGTCGAGGAGATGTACCCCGACGACAACCCGATTCCGATGATCGTGAAGTCCGGTGCTGCCGGTAACATGCGTCAGATCTGGACCCTGGCCGGCATGAAGGGCATGGTTGTGAACTCCAAGGGTGACTACATCACCCGTCCGATTAAGACCTCCTTCCGCGAGGGCCTGTCGGTTCTGGAGTACTTCAACAACTCGCACGGTTCCCGTAAGGGTCTGGCGGATACCGCTCTGCGTACCGCTGACTCCGGCTACCTCACCCGTCGTCTGGTGGACGTGGCGCAGGACGTCATCGTCCGCGAGGAGGACTGTGGCACCCGCCAGGGCGTGCGCGTCCCGCTCGGTATCGAGGTGGCCGAAGGCTCCTACGACCTGCACGAGCTGTGGGAGACCTCCGCATCCGGCCGCGTCGTGGCTAATGACGTCAAGGATGAAAACGGTGAGGTTATCGCCGAGGCCGGCGCTGACCTGACCGAGGAGCTCAGCCGCACGATCGTCAACGCTGGTGTTCTGGAGATCAAGGTTCGCTCCGTGCTGACCTGCCAGACCCCGGCCGGTGTATGTGCCAAGTGCTACGGCAAGTCCATGGCCTCCGGCAAGCTCGTCGATATCGGCGAGGCAGTCGGCATCGTGGCAGCACAGTCCATTGGTGAGCCGGGTACCCAGCTGACCATGCGTACTTTCCACCAGGGTGGTGTCGGTGGCGATATTACCGGCGGTCTGCCGCGTGTTCAGGAGCTCTTCGAGGCCCGTAACCCGAAGAACCGTGCTCCTATCGCCTCCGTCGACGGCACCGTGTCGCTGTCCGATGAGGGCAACTTCTGGACGCTGACCATCACCCCGGATGATGGCTCTGACAATGTGGTCTACGAGAAGCTGTCGAAGCGTCAGGGCTTGGCTCAGGTCCGCCGCCCGATGGAGTCCAACCCGGACGCCATGATTGAGCGCTCGCTTCGCGACGGCGACCACGTCACCACCGGTGACCGTCTCATGCGTGGTGCGGCTGACCCGCACGACGTGCTGGAGGTCCTCGGCCGCCGCGGTGTGGAGAAGCACCTCATCGACGAGGTTCAGGCCGTCTACCGTGCACAGGGTGTGGCCATCCACGACAAGCACATCGAGATCATCATCCGCCAGATGCTGCGTCGCGGTACCGTCATCGACGCTGGTACCACCGACCTGCTGCCGGGCAACCTCATTGACCTTTCTGAGGCCAAGCAGGTTAACGCCGCTCAGGTTGCTGAGGGCGGCCAGCCGGCACAGCTGCGCAGTGAGATCATGGGTATCACCAAGGCCTCCCTGGCTACGGAGTCCTGGCTGTCCGCGGCCTCCTTCCAGGAGACCACGCGCGTGCTTACCGACGCCGCCATCAACAAGCGCTCGGATCAGCTCATTGGTCTGAAGGAGAACGTCATCATCGGTAAGCTGATCCCGGCCGGTACGGGTATCTCCCGCTACCGCAACATCAGCGTCAAGCCGACTGAGGCCGCACGCAATGCTGCGTACTCCATCCCGACCTACGGTGATTCCATCTACGGCGACGATGGCTTCGGTGAGTTCACCGGCGCTTCCGTTCCGCTGGAGGAGGACTACACGTTCTAGGACCTAGTCCTTAGCCCTTGAACACCAAAGGGAAACCGAAGACCCGCGCTTCACCCCGCCACACGCTGGTGGGGGAGGAGGCGCGGGTCTTTTCTTGGCGTTTGTCTCAGCTGGGAAGGCTTGATGACTTTGCTCTCTGCTTTAGGGGTGCTGCAGTTTATGGGTGCTCTGTGCGCGGCCTTGACCACCCGCAAGCCGGGTGCGGCCTTCGTGGGCTATGTCATGACCGTTATTTTGTGCCGTGCGTTGGTTGGGAGCTTTGAGCAGTTGGGGTGGCCAACAATCCTCCTCACCGCCCTGGCAATGGAGGCAGCCTTTTTCGCCTTCAAATACACCCGCTTCACCATTCTCACCGGCGCACAATCCGGTGCCGCTGCTGTGCTCGTTACCGGAATCGATGCCTTCGTCACCCTCGACCTCGCTCCCGGTGATGCCGCGCTCCAATTCCGCGCCGAAGTCATTCAGCTGCTCGTCACCGTCGTGACCGTTGCGCCGGTGTCCTACCTTTTGGCCATAGCAGTGCGGTCGGCGTTCTATAAAACTTCTTAGGTTGAACCTCAGGTTGATACCCCCGCCAAGACCCCTCAGTTGGGAGCTTGACGGGGGTACCTAATGTGCGACCTGGATTCCGAACGTAAATAAACCTGTAAACGTCATGAACATTGGAACCGGCTGTGGCCTGCAACTTTACAAATTTCATCCTACGGAAACAGTGTGACGTGCATGGACGCCGTTAACCGCCGACGAAATTAGCTCTTGCGGAGAGTGGCGGGGGGGGGTAACGTCTCAGCTTGAGTCCAGTCTGCCTTCAGGAACGCTTAACAGGCTTCGAAATCTGACCTAGGGCAGCAGTTGACCCATTCCCTAATTGTTCTCATGAAAGGATTCTTCATGAACTTGAAGAGTTTCAACGGTTCCGCTCGTCGCCGTGGTACGACGATTGCAGCCGCCGCGCTCTCTGTCGCGATGGTTGCGCCCTTCGTTCACCCAGTCGTAAGTCCGAATGCTGCGCCGGCCGCTATTGCTCAGGACACCACGCCTGACCAGAAGCCCAGTGTGGATACCCGAGGCACCTCGGAAGCGACCGCTATCCGCGCAGATGGTACCTGGATGCAGAAGCAAGGCTACCAGGGCACGGTCTATTTGGACCGTGACTCAAACCTGAGTGACCAGGATAAAGCCGACGAGGCAATGGCGGGTGTCAAGGTTTTCTTGCAGTACGTCAACGGCAAGGGCCAAGTATCGCCAATTTATTACACCACATCGGATTCCGAGGGCAAGTTCGTCTTCGACCTTTCTAATGCGCCTAAGGACGGTTTGGGCAACCCGATTGAATTCAAACTGGCAGGAGATTCGAAGTTCCAGGTCCGCACCTGGGCCGAAAACCCAGACCCGGCAAAATACACCTTGACAGCCGGTGGCGACATGTACAGCGGCCGCTTCCACAACCGTTTGACCCGTAAATGGGAAAGCTGGGACTTTACGGCTGGAATTAACCGCATCGTAGGCGCGAAGGTCGTATTCCAGGAGCGCCCAAACATTCACGGTTGGCTTGCTAAGCCTGAAGCTGAGTGGACAGAGGCACCGACTGCCGATAAGAAGTGGCCAGAGGGCGGTATTTTTGGTACCGCACGCGGCAGTGTTTGGTGGGAGAATAACGAGGCTGGTGGCACCCTAGCGCAGATATATTTCAAGGGTTCTTCAGACCGAGCTGCTACCGACGTTAAGGTAGTTGGGTCTTATGTTAACGACGAAGTGGCCCGTCAGTTCGATGCTTGGAAGGACGCCAACAAGAACTACACCCGTGAGCAGTTCCGTGTCGCACAAAAGGAAATCGTCGACAAATACCAGGCTGAGCACGGCGAAGGCTCCCACATTGCGGAGTCCCGCGTTGCCTATGTAAAAGACGATGGGTCCTTCTATTTGCCGTTCGCTGGCTTGTATGGCGTCAGCCACACCAACAAGGGAAACAAGACCACTGATGAAGAGTGGGGCAAGCTCGTCTCTGCTGAGGAAGAAGAGCATGGCAACCTGATGCAGTGGAACGGCACACTTGGCCAGCGTCACCGCCACATCAACACGGACTATATGTACCTGTATCCGGTAGTTGGTGAGAACCGTGACCTGTGGATGGGTAACTACCAGGACAACATGTTCCAGCCCTCGAATGAATTGTTCCTCGGTCAAGCGAACACGTCAGCGAATATTTCTGTCCAGAACTTCGCCTTGCTGACTCCGCGCCCGATCCACGACGTGTTCAACTACGATAACGCGTCTGCTATTGCAGCTCCTGGTGATACTGCCAAGTCGAAGACCACTGGTTTGGTTCCCAACCAGGAGTACGCTATTGAGTGGTTTGCCGACGGTGAATCCACTGGTGAAGTCTGTACCGTTACCGCTAACGAGCTCGGTGAGCTGGAGTCCTGCGACTTCACCGTTCCGAACGGTCTCTCCAAGCCGACTGTGTACTCTTCTCAGGTATTCGCTGCCGATGCTTCGGGTAAGCCAACGGGCACCCTTCTTTTGGCCGACTCCTTCTTGGCAGACCCGACCGTTGTTAACTACGACGAGACCAAGGGGACTGCCAAGGAAAAGGATCTTGAAGTAAAGCCTTCCTTCGACAACCCGAATACTGATGCCGAAGAGAAGATGCCGGAAGGTGCAACTTTCGAGTTCGTAGATCCTGCCGCTGCTGAGAAGCTGGGCCTGAAGATCGACGCTACGACCGGTGTGATCACCTGGCCTGCAGATAAGCAGGTTGAAGGCCAAAATGAGGCCTTGGTAAAGGTTACTTGGACCCCGGCTGAGGGGGCTGATCCGGTATCTCGCGAGGTTCCTGCGAAGTTTGACCTGGATGCACCTGCTGCAAAGGACAATGAGACCTTTGAGCCTGGTTATGAGGATGG
>NZ_KV818475.1:0-204 GCF_001814945.1 Corynebacterium sp. HMSC066C02
GGCTGGGGTTTGGGTTGGTGCTGTGGCCTGTGCCTTTGCGGCTGCTTTCTCGGTGTTGAGTCTGGCGAGTGCTTCTTGGTATTCCGGCATTGCGGTTATCGGTGCACCCCAGGGTGGGATGAAGGACACCCCGGTATTCAGCCGGTACATGTAGCCGCGTCCGGTAGGTCTTTGTGGGTCATCGTCGTTGATGCCGTTGTGGTA
>NZ_KV818476.1:0-238660 GCF_001814945.1 Corynebacterium sp. HMSC066C02
ATCATCATGGACCACTTCGACCGCCGCCGAGGCGGTCTTTTTTGTGAGTTTGGCAGCTAGTTTTGCGTCTACCTCAACTGCCGTTATCGCCCTCCCCAAGTGGGCCATCGGGTGAGTGAGGGCACCGCTTCCTGGTCCGATCTCAATGATGGGGCCGGAGGTTTGTTTCACAAGGTCGATGATGGAGTTGATGATCTTGTGGTTGGTGAGAAAATTTTGGCCATGCTCGTGACGGCCGTGTCCGTATGCAGACATCAGGTGTGCTCCTTGGATTTGAAAGGGAGCCGGGCATGACAAATAGCCGCCCGGCTAAAGGACCGGAGCGGTTTTTGACCCGCGGGAGGGAGAAAACCGCCTTAGCGGTTGGTGAGCGGCCGCATGAAAACGGAACCTGAAATCAACATGGTTCTATCGTATCCAATTAATTTCGCAGGGTGCAATACGGTGAGAAAGAAGACAACCGCACCGCAACAGTGCAAGACCTCTCTGGATTGGAATTTGTCCTACCTTCGGGGCGTCATACAGACGCCACTGGCGTATTTTGTCTCTGGGCAACGAGGGGGAGTTACCCCCACCTCCGAATGTTTTTAAGGTGCACCCCTGATTACGCTGGGGTGCGGGAGTAATTCTGTCCGACCGATCGGACTGTCCAGCGAGGTCCCAGCAGATGATCGCGTCGATTTCGCCGCGTTCGAGGGATGCCACCATGGCGTCGTAGTTGGGGCGAGCCACATTCTTCTTTGACGCGGAAATGGACTGATCGACGTCGTTATGTCCTATGTCCAACGTGCAAGCCACGCTGCTTTGCAATGACTTCACAGTCCTGAGGCTGCAGGTCGATGGTGCGGCCATCCACGTCAGCGTCTCGTGAGATACGACGGCAAATAGGAGCGCGTGTTGTCAAACGCTATTAATAAGGCCTAGCTACACATTGAACTTAAATTCAACGCAGACGACATCCTCAGCCTGCTCGACCTCGCAGACCGCTAGCTCGCCAGCAGCCGCTTTGACACGAAGCTCCCACCGCCTACCGGGCGCGCAGTTCCACGGGCACAGCCTTAAAGTTTGCGGATACGCTCTGCATCAGCCACGAGGTTGTGCGTGAGCTTCTCAGCTTCAAGCCCACTCAAGTCACAGCTGTCAAAACGGGCCAGCCAGTCGGCCCGAACAGCGGGGGAGTCGAACCAGGTTGCGCGCTCAGTCTCAATATCCTCAATGCCGCTCAAGGTGCGGCCATCGCGGGTGCGGATCTCGAGGTCGTCGACAAGCGGCGCAATCGCTTGCAGCCCTGGCACGATGGCCTGAAAGCCCGACGTGTGGGAAACCTCATTGGTCCAGCGCGGGTAGCGGCTCACGCGCTGCGCCTCCAGGTAGCGCTGGACCACACCCAGTCGAGAAACCTCCTGAGCAACCGCCAGGCCCACGACCTTCACGCGGAAACCCGCAGACCGAAACTTGGCTATCTCACCCGCGATGAACTCCGGGTTGGACAGCGTGTTCTCAATGATGAGGGAGTGCCCGTGCTGACGGCCATACTCAATCAGCGAGGACATCCAATAGGGCACCGGCCCATTGGTGAGTACGTCCATGCGTAAGGGATCGCGCTCCACAATCTCGTCGAGGGCGGGGTGCAGCTTCCGAATCTCATCGGAATCAAGGACCGCGTGACCGTTCTTTACCGATTCAATGGCCGTTGATTTGCCTGACGCTGGCTGCCCCGCCACATAAATGACCTCTGGAACAGCCGGACCATGAGCATTCGATCGGCCGAAATAGCTGGCTTGCAGAGTCTTTAGCCGTTGCTCCATAACCTGCGGATCAACGGGGAAGTCAGCGGCAGAAAGCATAGGCTATGCCGCTTTGTGCTCGGAGGAGAGGGCTTCAAGCCGCTGCGCAAAGAGAGCCGCAGCGGATCGGATGGCTTCGATGTCAGTTGCATCAACCTCGCCAACCATGTCCTCTACCAGCCAGTTCTGGCGAATCCACCATTGCGATTCAACGTCGTTGCCTGCTTCAGCGGCCCTAGTGAGGTAGGCAGCTTTCAGCGAGGACGCAACCTCCTTCATGGCGTCGAAGGCTGCGTACTCGATCTCCGGGACTTTGGCGGTGCTCATGGCGCTAAGAATAGCAGCGCCACGGCGGTTTTAGCCGTTGATAATCTGCGGGTAGGCCAAGCCCTTGAGGCCCTCAGTGCCAAACTCCACGCCGTAGCCGGAGGACTTGATGCCGCCGAACGGCACGCGCGGATCTACGGCACCGTGGCTGTTGATCCACGTGGTGCCAGCCTCCAGCTGCGCGGCAACTTCCAGAGCGCGCTCACGGTTGGAGGACCACACGGAAGAGCCCAAGCCCACGTCAAGCTTGTTGGCCTGCTCGATGGCCCAATCCAGGTCTGTGTACTTCACAATCGGCAGTGCCGGGCCGAACTGCTCCTCGACGACCAGCGCGTTATCCGGGTCGATGTCCGCCACCAGGGTGGTGGGGTAGAAGTAGCCCGGCGCGTCGTAGTCCGGGTCACCGCCCAGCAGCACGCGGGCGCCGGAGTCCTTGGCGGCGTTGACGAGCTTGTCCACGATGTCGAACTGCTGCTTGTTCTGCAGCGGGCCGAGCACGTTCTCCTCTTCCAAGCCCACGCCCATCGGGGAGGCCTTGGCCACCTCGACGAGGGCCTCGCAAACGGCGTCGTACAGCGACTCCGGCACGTACACACGCTTCATCGCCGCACAGGTCTGGCCGGTGTTGATGAACGCGCCCCAGAAGAGGTCGCCGGCGATCTCCTTCGGGTCGGCATCATCCAGCACAATGCCCGCGTCATTGCCGCCGAGCTCCAGCGTGAGGCGGGTGAGGTTGTCGGCGCTGGCCTCCACGATCTTCTTGCCGGTGGCGGTGGACCCGGTGAACATGATCTTGTCGACGCCCTCGTGGGTGGTCAGCGCCGCGCCAACCTCACCGGCACCGCTGACGACCTGGAGAACACCCTCCGGCAGCACGGAGTTCACGACCTTAAGCAGGCCCAGTACGGAGAGCGGGGTGTACTCAGAGGGCTTGACGACGACCGCGTTGCCCATACGCAGCGCCGGCGCAATCTGCCAGATAGTAATCATCATCGGCCAGTTCCACGGACCAATAGCACCGACGACTCCGAGCGGGCGGTAGTTGACGGTGGCGGTGATGTCATCATCGACGGCGGTGTAGTTGGGGTGCTCGAAGGAGGCGGTAGCATTCAGCCAACCAGAGCAGGCACCGACCTCGAAGCGGGCGTTCGGGCCGTTGAGCGGCTTGCCCTGCTCACGGGAGAGCAGCTCAACGAGTGCCTCTGCATTAGCGTCGATGGCGGCGGCTGCCTTGGTGAGCAGCTCGCAACGTTCTTCGTCGCTGAGCTTGGCAAAGTCCTTCTGCGCTGCGCGTGCGGTCTCAACTGCAGCGTTGAGGTCCTCGACGGTGTTCTCTGGGGCGCGGCCAACAACCTCACCGGTGGCGGGATTGAGGATTTCACGGCCGTTTTCATCCGTGATGGCGTCGAGCAGATCAGCGTAGGTGGGGAACTGAGTCATGAGATCTCCTTGTGAAGCAGTCGAGGGCCCCGCGAACAAAGCCCAAAGAAACTTTTACCTAGGATGTTACCTGCACCACACCGACTCTATTGACTCTGAGTGCACACAATTTGTCCAAAAATGTGCCAGTTCTCACGATATGATGCCACTTATGTCTACTGCCGCTGTTGAGTACTTCGATATCGCGTCATGGCGCACCGCGTCATCCGAGTCTTTTGGACAACTCGACGTGGACACTGAGGACCCCTCTTCCTTTCACGCCACGCTGCGGTCAACGAAAGTGGGGGACATATCCCTCTTCGATATGTGCACCTCCCCGCACACCGTGAATCGCTTCAAGATAGCCGCCAGCGAGGCCCCCTTTTGCAAGCTCAGCCTGCAAATCACTGGATCCTCAACCATGAGCCAGGACGGGCGAACCTGTGAGCTACACCCTGGCGACCTAGCGCTGTATGTCACCCAACGGCCTTACACTCTGCGCTATCCGGAGGAGCAAAACACACTCATTGTGCATTTCCCGCAGAGCTTCCTCGATATTTCACCCGCACAGATCCAACGCCTCACCGCGAACCCCATCTCACGCTCGCATGGCCTGGGCGCGGTGGCGGTTCCCCTCTTTGAGCAGCTCGCGAAGAACCTCGATCTGCTCAAGGGCCCGCACGCCACGGCCTTGGTCCGCTCCGCGCTCACCATGTTGGTGTCGGTTCTCTCCTCCGACGTAGCCGGAGAACCCTCTGCAGGCACGCTCCTGTTCAACCAAGCCACCGCCTACATCGAGAAGAACTTGGGCGACCCCGACTTAGGCCCCAGCACCATCGCCCAAGCACTCTTTGTGTCCGTGCGCCACCTCCACGCCAAGTTCTCCGAACAGGGACTCTCCGTGAGTCACTACATCAGAACCCGACGTCTAGAACATATCCGCAGAGACCTCGTGGACCCGCGGTACTCCGAGGAATCAATCAGCCACATCAGCGCCCGCTATGGCCTGCACGATCCCTCGCACCTCTCGCGCATCTTTAAAGCGGAGTACCACAAGTCACCGAGTGCGTACCGCGCGGCGGCTAGCGGTTAACCACGCAGCTTGTTGATAACCTCGCGAGCGGTAGAGATTCCGGTTTCGATGGCTCCATCGACAACCACTCCACGCCAACCGGAAGCCCAATCTGCTCCAGCGAAGTGCAACGAGGAAGTCGAGCTGCGGAAGTGGTGCCAGCCCTCGGTGAACTGACCTCGACGCAACGTAGCCCAGGCCTGGCCTGAGTACTCATCTGCTACCCAGTCATGACCGGTGACACCAACAACCTCGAGATCTGGGCGCCACTGGTCGACAACCTTTTGAGCATCCTCAATGCTCTCCAAATCGATCTTCTCGTGATCGGAGCCAAAGACAACACAGATAGTCGTGTCATCGTCTTCGAAGTATTCAGAACGAAGCACGGATACGACTGCAGGCTGGGGCGCGTAACCGAAGATGTTGTGGTGGCCCTTGATCTTGATCCAAGCCTTGAAACCAGTCGAATTCCACTTCTGCTCGATAGTCTTCTGCGAGCCTTCAGGCAGACCCGGGGTGAATTTAATGTTCCCCAAAGCACCAACCGGAACCGTAACAATCACAGCATCCGCCGTCTCGGAGGTACCGTCCGCATACGTAACGGTGGCCGAATCTTCTCCGTGCTCAATCGCAGTCACCGCAGTATTCAAACGGATTTCTCCGGTTAGATCCTTTGCGATGTTGCCGTAGATACCCCGCATGCCATTGACAAGTTTAAATCGCAGCGTTTGCTCATCCACCAATGAAAGACGGTGATCACACAAGGCTGCCCACTGCTTGGCCATCAAAGAGGACCCCTGCTCTGGGTACCCGATGTATCCAGCCGACCAATACGCATTGCACAGATCCTTTTCTTCCTGGGTAAAGTCACCGTCCTCCAACGCATCGAGAACTCCAGCCTGATCTGCAGCCAGGAAAGCATCCTTCAATTCTTGAGATGCACCGAATTTCTCATCCAGCACAAGCAGCGGCTTGTGCGGTTCTGGGAAGAATTCGCGAGATTTCTCGAAGATCTTCTCCATCGGCCGCGCCAGTTTGGCATCCATTTCTGCTTCCGTTCCGGACTTCAGCTCACCACCGGCATACCAGTAGGCGGTATCTACAACGGGCGAAGCGATAATATCCTGGCCATAACGAGTGATTTCGGACCAGACATGCGGCTGATGCCAGTGCACCCATGTCGCGCCAATCTCCAGCGGGCGTCCGAGCCTATCGTCAGTCCAAGCACGGCCACCAATGCGGTCACGAGCCTCTACGATGTGATACCCAATTCCAGCGGTCTGCAACTCGCGTGCTGCCGTTAGACCTGCGAATCCCGCACCAACGACGATTACATGCTTCTTTTCCATGATTACCTTTCTGAGGTTTTAGATTCGATCAAGATTGTCTTGAAGACTTGCGTAAATATGCGGCCTAGCGTGCTTGAGGTATTCGCCCCACATCAGCCCAAGAATTCCGGAGGCGATAATGATCCCGGGCATGACCCACACGAGGGCATCCGAACCGGTGTCGCCAATCATGAGCGGGAAATTCATCAGCACCAAAATGAAGACAGCAACGAGTCCGCAAGCTGATACCAGCGGGGCAATGACCCGGCTGAAGAAGTTGTAGCCTTTTTCTTGCTTGTTGAGCCATACCATGATGGACACACTCACCACTGCGAGCAGGAAGACCAGGCCGAACGCCGCGGCGTTGGTCAACCACGTAAAGAGCGTCAGGACTGGGAATAATTCGCCCATGTCGCTGCCATTTCCCGCAATTGCAAAGCCACCTACTACTAGGAAAGCAATAGAAGTCTGAGTGAGCGACCCAGCTATAGGTGCTCCTTTGGACGATGACATCGCGAACTTCTCAGGAAGGACGCGTGAGCGCCCAAGGGAGAAGAAGTACCGCGCTGCGGCGTTATGGAACGCGACAAGGGCAGCAATAAGAGAAGTTACAAACAGGCAGTTCGCTATGTTGGCGGCAAACACTGAGTAATCGCCCAACCACACGAAGACCAGATCGGGACCAAGCTCAGTTGCCTTGTCGATGACGACGGACGGCCCCACTCCCTGCGCGAATGCCCACGCCGAAAAGGCGTAAAAAAGGGCAATCGTTCCCACGGCAATATAGGTAGCTTTCGGGACAGTCCGCTCTGGATCACGCGCTTCTTCTGAGTAGATTGCACCCGACTCAAACCCCATAAAGGCTGCAATTCCAAAGGCAAGGAGAACGCCTATACCATCAGTGAAGAATTGGCTCGGGCGTACCGTCTCCGCAGTAATGCCCTCTGGGGCAACGCCAAGAGAAAGAACTGAGACTGCAGCAACAACAACGAACTCGAGGGCTACCAATACGCCTAAGACTTTGGCGGAAAAATCAACATTGCTGACACCCATGACGGCCACCAAGAGCCAACCAGCCAAGGCGGCGACCCACCACGAGATAGTCGTTCCAAACCAACCGTTGATCAGATTGGCTAGAGAGAACCCGAAAATTCCATACAGCCCAACCTGCATCATATTGTAAGAAACCAAAGCCAGAATCGCGGCTGCGATTCCTTGGCGGTTTCCTAGTCCTTCGGACACGTAGGCATAGAACGCTCCAGAGTTCTGAATCTTTGAACTCATAATCCCGTAACCAACGGCGAAAAAGACAAGAATAATTCCAAGGACGAGGTATCCCCAGGGAACACCCAACAATCCAGATACTGCGAAGTTGGTCGGCACTCCTCCCGCAAGCACAGTAAGAGGTGCCGACGCCGCAATAATCATAAAGACTAGCGACGTTGTCCCTAGGCGCCCGGCGCCCAGGCCGCCCTTAAGTTCGGTGGGAGCCCGGTGCCCGGGCTGTACATTTCGAGCGGATAGCACAGGTGACTGCGTCGATGTGTCCACGCCAACTCCTCCTTACTAGCTATGTCGGCCCGACAATCCACCGGATAACCCCGGCAAATATCGGTGTGTAGCTAGTTATTGTGTCGTACCACACAGAGAGATGGTTGTTTGTGGGTGCTCACGATTTGACTATGAGTGCTGTCACACAACAGGGTTACGAATACTATGCAGAAAACAATAATGCTGACACCTCCCACCTAGGAGATGCCAGCATTGTCAGCGGCTAAATTAATGCACTAGTTATGCATTCGCGTACGGGTCACGCATAGCGATGTACTGCAGCGAGGTGTACTCGTCCAGGCCCTCAGCGCCGCCCTCGCGGCCCATGCCGGACTGCTTCACGCCACCGAATGGGGCAGCGGCGTTGGAGATGACACCAGCGTTGAAGCCCATGAGGCCGAACTCGAGGCCGTCACCGATGCGCCACATACGGTCGGAGTCCTCGGTGAACACATAGGAGGCCAGGCCGTACTCTGTGTCATTAGCAATCTCAATCGCTTCCTTCTCATCGGAAAAGGTCAGGATCGGAGCGATCGGGCCGAAGATCTCTTCCTGTGCCACGCGGGCATCACGAGGAACGTTGGTCAGAACGGTCGGGGCGTAGAAGTAGCCCTTGCCCTCACCCGGCTTGCCGCCGACGATGGCCTTGGCACCCTTCTCCACGGCGTCGTCGACAAGCGCGGTGATGTTATCCAGTGCCTTCTGCTCCACGAGCGGACCACAAGTGACACCCTCATCGAGGCCGTTGCCCACCTTGAGCTCACCGATGCGCTTAGCGAACTTCTCCGCGAACTCATCGGCGACGGACTCGTGGACGATGAAGCGGTTAGCCGCGGTGCAGGCCTCACCGATGTTGCGCATCTTGGCGCCCATTGCGCCCTCGACGGCCTGGTCGATGTCAGCGTCCTCAAAGACGATGAACGGAGCGTTGCCGCCCAGCTCCATCGAGGTGCGCAGGACGTTGTCGGCAGCGGCCTTGAGCAGGGTCTTGCCCACCGGGGTAGAGCCGGTGAAGGAAACCTTGCGCAGGCGGGAATCCGCCATGATCGGCTCGGAGATGGCCGAAGCAGACTTACCGGAGACCACGTTGACCACACCGGCAGGAACGCCGGCATCAATCATGGTCTGTGCGAAGTACTGAGTAGTCAGCGGCGTGAGCTTGGCGGGCTTGACCACCATGGTGCAACCAGCGGCAATGGCCGGGGCAATCTTGCGGGTAGCCATAGCTAGCGGGAAGTTCCACGGGGTGATGAGCAAGCACGGGCCCACCGGCTTGCGACGGGTCACCATGCGCAGGGTGCCCTCCGGCGCCGGCAGGGTACGGCCGTAGTCACGAACGGCCTCCTCGCTGAACCAGCGTAGGTACTCAGCGCCGTAAGTAACCTCACCATAGGACTCTGCCAGCGGCTTGCCCATCTCCAGGGTCATCAGCGCAGCGAACTCGTCCTTGCGCTCCTGCACCAGGTCAAAAGCACGGCGCAGCAGGTTGGAGCGCTCGCGGGTGGACGTGCGTGCCCACTCATCCTGCACGGCGCAGGCTGCATCCAAAGCCTTCTTCGCATCCTCAGAAGTAGCGGAAGCAAGGGTAGCGATAACCTCACCGGTTGCCGGGTTGTCCACGTCGAAAGTGGAGCCATCGGAGGCGTCTACCCACTCACCATTAATCAGCAAGCCAGTCGGAACCTTGGCCAGCAGCTCGTCAAT
The DNA here is from genome assembly GCF_001814945.1 of Corynebacterium sp. HMSC066C02. Lineage (NCBI taxonomy): Bacteria > Bacillati > Actinomycetota > Actinomycetes > Mycobacteriales > Corynebacteriaceae > Corynebacterium > Corynebacterium sp. HMSC066C02. Next base: position 9,189 of record NZ_KV818476.1, read on the forward strand.
ATTGACCTTGTTGTTTTCACTCATGGTTCTTTTTTACCCTCCCAAATGGAATTTGTCTGCCAGTTGGCGTGCCGCACCCGAAAGAAGTTGAACATCCGCGCCAACCAGGGCAAATGATGCGCCAGAAGCCATGTATTTCTGGGCCTGCTCAAGGTTGAAGGCATTGACGCCTACCTTCTTTCCGGAAGCACGAACTGCTTCAAATGTGTGATTGACCGCCTCGAGCACATCCGGATGGGTCTGCTGACCCAACAGCCCCATCGAGGCCGCCAGGTCCGAGGGGCCGACGAAGATGTTGTCCACGCCTTCAACAGCCACGATCTCTTCCACGTTCTCCACCGCGGTCGCAGACTCAATCTGCACCGTGAGACTCACCGTGTCCGACGCGTTGGCGAGGTAGTTCTCCACGCCATTCCAGCGCGAAGAGCGGGCCAGAGCCGAGCCGACGCCGCGCACACCGCGGGGCGGGTAGTGCATGGCTGCAACGGCCGCTTCCGCTTCCTCGGCGTTATCAATCATGGGCACCATCAGATTCTGTACACCCAGGTCAAGGTACTGTTTGATCAGCGCCGTGTTATTCACAGGCACGCGAACCACACGCGTAAGACCATAGGCATCTGTGGCGCGGAGCAAGGAAAGAATGGTCTCCAGGCCATAAGGCGAATGCTCGCCGTCGATAAGCGTCCAGCTAAAACCAGCCGAGGCGATGATCTCCGCCGCGGCCTCCGAGCCGGAACAGATCCAGGCACCAACGAGCGGTTGCTCGGCCTTTTCTAGGACGTCTGCAAAGGTAGGCGGCAACTTTACTGGAATCGGCATGTGATGGACCCCAACTTTCCATAGTCTGCATGGACGGTATCGCCCGGTTCAACCCACATGGGCTTGGTGAAGGAACCGGCCAGAATAATGTCGCCGGCGGCAAGGTTATCGCCGTGCGCGTGAAGCTTGTTGGCAAGCCAAGCCACGCCCATTGCCGGGTGGTTCAGCACAGCCGCCGCCACACCCGTATCTTCGATGGACTCGTTGCGGTAGAGCAGTGCGGACACCCAGCGCAGATCGACGTCCGCGGGATCCACCGGGTTGCCGCCGTAGACCATGGCGCCGAGGGCTGCGTTATCCGAAATGGTGTCGACGATAGTGCGGCCTTCCATCTCGATGCGGGAGGAGAGGATCTCCAGAGCAGGGACGACGTACTCTGTTGCACGCAGCACGTCGAAGATGCTGCAATTCGGGCCCTTCAGCTCTTCCTTGAGCACGAAGGCCAGCTCGACCTCAATGCGAACATTGGAGAACTGCGCGTGCTCGATGGTGGAGCCGTTCTCATAGACCTGGTCTTCAAAGATGGCGCCGTAATCTGGCTCGGTGATTCCCGTGGCTTCCTGCATAACCTTGGAGGTCAGGCCAATCTTACGGCCGACGAGACGACGCCCGTCTTCAATGCCGCGGCGCACCCACTCGCGCTGCACTGCGTAGGAATCCTCGATGCTCATCTCCGGGAAACGGGCGGTCAGCAGCGGGACCATGGTGCGATCTTTTTCGGCTTGCGCCAGTTCATCTGCAATAGCGATGTGCTGTTTCTCATCCAGCATGTACTTCGCTCCTTAAGGGGTTGTAGAACGTATCTGTTCTGTTTAACAGGTTCGTTAAACCTGATGGTTTCACGTGAAACGACAACGCGGTCCCGCGATATGTGCGCTTTCTTCTCGACGCCGCGGGACCACGTTCATCAACCTGAGTGCTGAGGCCTGTTTAGAGCTGGTGTCCCAGCTTGTACTCGCCCTGCTTCCACTCCGGCATTTCTTCTGCATCTTCCTTACGGGTGTAGGAGAAGCCGTCTGCGCCAATGGTTGCCTCCAGCTCGGACTCGTCCTCGCGAGCCACCAGCGGCACTGGGTTGCCATCGAGGTCGAGGACGGTGGAGCCATCGCGGTACCAGGAAGGGACAACCGGGGTTCCCCACCAGTCACGGCGCTGGTTATCGTGGACATCCCAGGTCACGACCGGGTTATCCGGGTCGCCGGTGTAGTAATCCTGGGTGTAGATCTCCACGCGGTGGCCATCCGGATCACGCAGGTAGAGGTAGTAAGCGTTGGAGACACCGTGGCGGCCCGGGCCGCGCTCAATGCGGTCGGATTCGCGCAGTGCACCCAACTTGTCACAAATCGCGATGATGTTGTGCTTCTCGTGGGTAGCAAAAGCGATGTGGTGCATGCGCGGACCATCGCCACCGGTCATGGCGGTGTCGTGCACCGTCGGCTTGCGGCGCATCCATGCAGCGTAGACAGTTCCCTCCTCATCGCGAATGTCCTCGGTGGTACGGAATCCGAGCTCCTCCATGTACTTCACGGCGGCAGGAACGTCCGGGGTGATCTGGTTGAAGTGGTCGAGGCGAACAAGCGCGCCAGGGATGTGGGCATCGTATGCCCAAGCCAGACGCTCGACGTGCTCAACCTCGTAGAAGAACTCGTACGGGAATCCCAGCGGATCCTGCACACGCACGGAGTCACCGATGCCCTTAACGAAGCCATCCTTGTTACGGCGAACCTCGCAGCCACGTGCCTTGTAGAACTCCTCGGCGAGGTCCAGATCCTCCGGCGAACGAACCCGGAAGGAGAATGCAGCAACAGCAGCGACGGGGCCTTGGCGTAGCACGAGGTTGTGGTGGATGAACTCCTCGTAGGTGCGCAGGTAGATTTCGTTCTCGTTTTCCTCGGTCACGACGAGGCCGAGGGTGTCAACGTAGAACTTTCGAGATGCAGCGAGATCGGTAACGACGATCTCCATGTAGGCGCAACGCAGAATATCGGGGGCCTGAATGTCAGCCATGATGGCTCCTTAGATAGAAGTAGTGGTGGGGGAGAAGAGAGTGGACGTCTTAGTCCTGCTTGCCAAAGACCGGGTTGTGTACCTTGTCCAGGTTGATGTGGACGGCCTGCTGATCGGTGTAGAAGTCGATCGAACGGTAGCCGCCCTCGTGGCCCAGGCCGGAGGCCTTGACACCACCGAACGGGGTGCGCAGGTCACGGACGTTGTTCGAGTTGAGCCACACCATGCCGGCCTCAACGTTCTGGGCAAAGTTGTGGGCGCGCTTCAGATCCGAGGTCCAGACATAGGCGGCAAGGCCGTACTTCGTGTTGTTGGCCAGCTCGAGTGCTTCTTCGTCGGTATCGAACGGGGTGATAGCAACGACGGGGCCGAAAATCTCTTCCTGGAAGATTCGTGCATCCGGCTTGACGTCAACGAAGACGGTCGGCTGGACAAAGTTGCCTTCCTCGAAGCCTTCCGGGCGCTCACCGCCGGCGGCCAGGGTGGCCTCCTGCTTGCCGATCTCGATGTAGGAGGTGACCTTCTCGTAGTGCTCCGGGTGTACCAGGGCACCGACCTCGGTGGTCGGATCGGAGGGCAGGCCCACCTTCACGCGCTTAGCCTGGGCGGCGTAGCGCTCCACAAACTCATCGTAGATATCGCGCTGAACCAGGATGCGGGAGCCAGCGGTGCAACGCTCACCGTTGAGGGAAAAGACGCCGAAGATGCAGGCATCGATCGCGGTTTCGAGGTCGGCATCACTGAAGACGATGGCGGGGGACTTGCCGCCCAGCTCCATCGACAGGCCCTTGAGGTGAGGAGCTGCGTTGCCGAAAATGATCTGGCCGGTGCGAGACTCGCCGGTGAAGGAAATCAGAGGAACATCCGGGTGCTTAACCAGCGGGTCGCCTGCATAGCCTTCCTCACCGAAGCCGTTGACCAGGTTGAAGACACCCTTCGGCAGGCCGGCCTCCTCGAAGATGCCCGCCCACAGCTGTGCAGAGAGGGGAGTGAACTCAGCAGGCTTCAGGACGACGGAGTTACCGGTGGCGATGGCCGGGGCGAGCTTCCAGGACTCCAGCATGAACGGAGTGTTCCACGGGGTAATCAGGCCCGCCACGCCAATCGGCTTGCGGTTGACGTAGTTGATCTGGCGGCCCGGTACCTTGTAGGCGTCGTCAGCCTGGGCGACGATTAGGTCAGCAAAGAAGCGGAAGTTCTCCGCTGCACGCTTAGCCTGACCGTTGGCCTGAGTGATGGGCAGGCCGGAGTCGAAGGATTCCCACGCGGCAAGCTTGTCTGCGCGGCTCTCGACGATATCCGCAATCTTGTTGAGCACACGGGCGCGCTCACGCGGCAGTGCCTTGGACCACGGGCCGTTCTCGAAGGCCTCCTTCGCAGCAGCGACAGCCTTGTCAATGTCTTCCGGCTTGCCGGAGGCGGCCTTGATGTAGGTTTTATTGGTTACCGGATCCAAGACCTCGAATTCATCACCGTCGATCGACGGGACGAACTCGCCGTTGATGTAGTGAAGGATCTTCTCGGGGAGATCGGTGGGCTTAGCAGCATCGTTGTTGATAGCCATGGGTGATTTCGACTCCTTAGTCGTTTTTCTTGCGATAGGTGCTGAGAGTGGTCAGTCGGTGTTGCCTGGCCACTTTTTCTATGTAGGCGGGTTCCGCGCCAGCCTCGATGAGACTGAGCAATTGCTCGTGCTCGCGCGTTGACTCTTGAGCTCTTTCGGGCACATACCGAAAGGTAGAGACGCGGTGGTATTCCAATTGCTTCCACTGGTCCACCACCAAGTTCTTTAGCCTCTCGTTCGGGCACTTGGAGAAGAGAACGCTATGAAATTCTTTGTTGAGCTGGGTAAATTCTTCTGGATCGTGGTGGATATCGAGCTCCTGCATGCGCTGGTTGATCTCCTGCGCCCGGGCAATATCCTCCGCATCGAGATACGGTGCGGATTGGGCCGTGGCATTTGCTTCTAGCGTGGCCACGATGTCCATGGATTCGTAATAGGCCTCGCGATTGTAGGTGGTCACACTGGCACCGACGTTGCGCTCGTAGGTGACCATCCCTTCCGCTTCCAATTGCCGAATGGCTTCGCGGACGGGAACCACGCTGATACCCAGTTCCTCCGCGATTGTTGCTAACACGAGGCGATACCCGGGCTCATACTCGCGAGTACGAATCTTGTGACTTATCCAGTTATAGGCCTGTTGGGACTTGCTTTCCCCAGCTGATAGTGCAGGTTCCGTCATTGACCACCCGCCTTTCCATCACGGAACGCGATATAGGCTTCCTTATTCGCTCCGGTCGGCGGGAAGAGCCCATCCAAGCTGGCGCCTTCCTCCACTCGGGAAGCGACCCATTCGTCCTCGTGCTCCTTGGCCAGCGCAGCTTCGGCGACTTCCGCGGCGATGTCGCGAGGAATAACCACGACGCCATCGTCGTCACCAACGATGATGTCACCCGGAAGAACGGTGGCGTTGCCACAAGAAACAGCGATATCGCTGTCCCACGGGACATGCTTGCGGCCGAGCACGCAGGGGTGCGCGCCCTGGGTGAAGACGGGCAGGCCAATCTCCTTGACGGCCTCGTAGTCACGCACGCCGCCGTCGGTGACAACGCCGGCAGCACCGCGGACCTTCGCCCGCAGCGCCAAAATGTCACCGAGTGTTCCGGAACCGGATTCCTGGCGGGCCTCGATGACGATGACCTCACCCTCCTTGACGGTGTCGAAGACCTTCTTCTGCTCGTTGAGACCACCACCGTGGGACTTGAACAGGTCCTCGCGGCCGGCCACGAAGCGCAGGGTGCGGGCAACGCCCACCATCTTGGTTCCCTTCGCCTGCGGGTACACGCCTTCGATCACGGACTGGTTGATGCCGCGCTTGCGCAGCTGAGCGGACAAGCCGGCGGTCGGGGCCTTCTCCAGGGCCGCCTTGAGCTCTGGATCGAGGCCGACCTCACCCTTAGGAGGAAGGCCGGCGGATTCGCGGTCACCGTAGGCATCTTCGCGCTGCTTATCGTCCACGTAGGGCAGGTTGCCCAGCTGCGGATCGAAAGAGGCGGGGACCTCCTTCACGGTGGTCTTCAGCTTGCCGGAGCTCACGCCTCCTGGCACATCAACTTCGACCTCAACGACGTCACCAGGCTCGATGACGGAAGAGCCAGCAGGAGTGCCGGTGAGGATGATGTCACCGGTCTCCAGTGTCATGTGCTGGGAAAGGTCGGCCACAAACTGGGCGAGGGGGAAGATGAGGTCTTCGTCGGAGGACGTACCCTCTTGGACAACTTCTCCGTTGACCCACGTACGCAGGCGTAGGCCCTTGGGGTCGATCCCCTGGGCGTCGATAAGCTCCGGCCCAATGGGGGTGTATCCATCGCGGGACTTGGAACGGGTGTTGGAACCTTTGTCCTGCACCTTGTAGTCATACAGCCCAATGTCGTTCGACGCGGTCACGTAGGCAACGTGCTTCCACGCATCCTCAAGGGAGACATTGCGGGCCGGAGTGCCGATGATGAGTGCGATTTCGCCTTCGAAGGCCAGCAGTTCAGTTCCTTCGGGACGCTCGACAATCCCGTCCGACTCAGCCAGCGTGCTTGTCGCCTTGAGGAAGTAACTCGGGGTTTTGGGCCAGCGGCCGCGCTGTGCCGCGCGGGACTCAAAGGCCACATGGACGGCGATCATTTTGCCCGGTTTTACCGGCAAGAACTCAGGTACAGCCATGAAGAATCCTTAATTGTGAACAAATCCTTGCCCAGATCGTATATTATCCCTAGCACCACCGCAAGTGGTTCAACTCACACGCTTTTCCGTATATGGCACACCCCATGCCGAAAGGAATCACATCATGTCGCACACAGCTGTCACGCCGACAATTTCGACGGCCGAACGCCGCCGTGTCGTCGCCGCGACGACCATCGGTACCGCTATCGAGTGGTACGACTACTTCCTCTATGCAGCGGTGGCCGGACTCGTGTTCAACCACCTCATGTTCGGCCCGCTCGAAGGTGGCCTGGCCACCATCATCTCCTTCCTGACCGTTGGCTTGTCCTTCCTATTCCGCCCAGTTGGCGCGTTCCTAGCAGGGCACTTCGCCGACCGCTTCGGACGCCGCGTGGTCCTCATGGTCACGCTCATCGCCATGGGCGGTGCGACCACCCTGATTGGTGTTCTGCCAACCTATGAAACCGCCGGCATCTGGGCGCCGATTCTCCTCATCACCTTGCGCATCATCCAAGGCATCTCTGCTGGTGGCGAATGGGGTTCCGCGGTGCTCATGGCGGTGGAACACGCCCCGACTGACAAGCGCGGCCTTTACGGCGCAGGCCCCCAGATCGGCGTGCCCGCCGGCCTGCTGCTCTCCTCCGGCGTGCTGTCCATCATGAACACCATCGCGCCTGGCGACGCCTTCATGGACTGGGGCTGGCGCGTTCCCTTCCTCCTCTCCTTTGCCCTCGTCTTGGTGGGCTACCTCATCCGCATGGGCGTCGACGAGTCCCCAGTATTCGCGGAGATTGCGGAACGCGAAGAGGAAGAAGCCACCAACCCCATTGGCACGCTGTTTAAGAAGTTCACCCCGCTCGTCCTCGTCGCCGCCCTCGTCTTCGCGGGTAACGGCACCGTCGGATACATGACTACGGGCGGCTACATCCAGCGCTACGCCACCGACCCGGAGGGCCCCGTCGCACTCGACCGCGGTGATGTCCTCAACGCCGTGACCGTGTCTGCCTTCTCGTGGGCCTTGACCACCTTGTTCGCCGGCTTCATCTCGGACTACATCGGCCGCCGAAATACCTACCTCCTGGGATTCATCTTGCAGGGCATCGGCGCTGCCGCCCTCTTCCCGCTGGTCAATACCGGAAGCCTCGGTCTCCTCTACGGCGCACTCCTCTTCCTCACCGTGGGCCTGGGCCTGACCTACGGTGCGCAGTCCGCGATGTACGCCGAGCTTTTCCCCGCCTCTATTCGCGCCACCGGCGTCTCCATTACCTATGCCCTCGGCTCGGTCCTGGGCGGCGCCTTCGCCCCCATGATCGCCGCCGCGCTCGTCGAGGCAACTGGTACCACTTTTGCGGTGTCAGGCTACCTCGTATCCGCTTCGATCGTCGGCTTCATCTGCACCTTCATCCTGCGCGAACGCAAGGGGATAGCCCTCGGAGCAGAGCACGAGGCCGAGCAATCCCAGGGTCACTTCATCTTCAGCCCGCGCTAGACGACGCCCCTCCACCCATGCGCTCCCCTTTCTGCACAAGCCATTGTGCGCGGGGAACGCATCATATATGATTCTCATATACGACCCAGCTCACATCCTCTTGACGCCTTGAACTGAGTCACCAACTCAACGAGCGAAGCTCACATAGAAGTGGGGGAGCAGCCGCTACCCCCATCACTCTCTTTGTTCTCGTCAACTACAACCGCTAACTAAGGAGTCCACAGTGCAGTTCCACCACAACGGCTACGTTTCGGAAGATCCCCGCGTGCACGAGCCTGCCGGATACGGCATCGATCGCGTCGCTGAACTTCCGGATGAAATGGACGTTCTCATTGTGGGCTCCGGGCCAGCCGGCATGATCGCCGCAGCGCAGCTGGCCATGTTCCCGGACGTCAATACGCGGATCATCGAGCGCCGCCCACACCGCCTCGAGCTAGGCCAAGCCGATGGAATCCAGTCCCGTTCCGTGGAGACCTTCCAGGCCTTCGGCTTTGCCAAGGAAATTACAGAAGAGGCCTACGAGATCACGGAGATGTCTTTCTGGAACCCGGATCCGCAGGATCGGTCCAAGATCATCCGCGGCGCTCGCCCCATCGACGACGAGCAGGGCATCTCTGAATTCCCCCACCTCATTGTCAACCAGGCCCGCGTGCTGGACTACTTCGCTCGCTATGCGCACCGCGCCCCGGGCCGCATCACTCCGGACTACGGCTGGAACTTCGTCTCCCTTGAGGTAGGGGAGGGCGAATACCCGGTAACGGTCCACCTCGAGGATGTCGACGGCAACCCGCGCGACGTACGCGCCAAGTACGTCGTCGGCTGTGATGGTGCTAAGTCCCGCGTTCGCAAGTCCATCGGTCGCTCGCTCAAGGGCGACCAGGCTAACCACGCATGGGGTGTCATGGACGTTGTCGTTGACACCGACTTCCCGGACTGGCGCACCAAGTGCGCCATCCACTCCCAGGCCGGTTCTATCCTCCACATCCCGCGCGAGGGCGGCTACCTTTGCCGCGTGTACGTTGACCTCGGCGTGGTACCGGAGGACGATAACCACAAGGTTCGCAACACCCCGATTGAAAAGATCATCGAGAAGGCGAACGAAATCTACGCCCCCTATTTCGTTGACGTCAAAATGGTGGCGTGGCATTCCGTCTACGAAGTGGGCCACCGCCTCGTCGATGCCTTCGACGATAACGACGAGGACCCGCGTGTCTTCCTCACTGGCGACGCCTGCCACACCCACTCCGCCAAGGCCGGCCAAGGCATGAATGTCTCCATGCAGGATGGCTTCAATATCGGGTGGAAGCTCGGCCACGTTCTCGACGACCGCGCCCCGAAGGAACTCTTGACCACCTACCACGGCGAGCGTCAGCCAGCTGCTCAGAACCTCATCAACTTCGACCGCGAGTGGTCCACCCTCATGGCCACACCTACCGAAGAGCTCGATGATCCGGAGGCAGTGGAGAAGTACTACGTCGCCGCGGAGGAGTTCGCCGCTGGCATGATGACGCAGTACGAAGACAACCTGATTGTCGGTACAACACAGCACCAGGACCTTGCTACCGGCTTCCCGGTAGGCAAGCGCTTCAAGTCCTTTGAGGTCCTCCGCCGCTGCGATGCTTACCCTCAGCACCTGGGCCACCAGCACACCGCCGATGGCCGCTACCGCATCTACGCCTTTGCCGATGCCCCCAAGGCCGGCGAGAGCTCCACTCTGAGCGAGTGGGCCGAGAAGCTCGGTCCCATCCTGGCCGCGTTCACCCCGGAGGGAGCTGATGAAAATACCTACTTCGACGTGAAGGCTATCTACCAGCAGACCAACCATCACGACTATGAGATTCTTGACGCCCCACTGTTGTTCCGCCCGCGCAACGGCAAGTTCAACATTCCGAATTGGGAGAATGTCTTCAACGCTCTCCCTGGCGACAAGGACATCTTCGATGCCCGCGGAATTTCCCGCGACGGAGCGGTGGTCATCGTTCGCCCGGACCAGTACGTAGGCGCTGTTCTCCCTCTCGATGACCCATCAGCAGTCGAGGACTACTTCTCTTCCGCGCTCATCAAGCTCAAGTAAGCTCCACTCAAGTTCAACTAGCTTTACGCTTAGAGGGCCCAGCGTTGTGCTGGGCCCTCTTTTTATGTCACCGTCAAACCTTCACAAAGGTGCTAGACCCACGAACAGAAAGAAACCTAGGTGCTGCCAAACACAACACCTAGGTTTCACGTGAAACAACCACGGAGGATCGCTACTGCAAAAGGGTCCTATCGGACGTAGCGCCCTTAATCTTCGCAAACTCCGCCATGAGATCCTCCACCGTGAGCTTCGCCTTCTGCTCAGCGTCGGCGGAGTAAATGATCTCTCCCTCATGCATCATGATGAGGCGGTTTCCCACCTGCAGCGCCTGTGCCATATTGTGCGTCACCATCAGCGTGGTGAGCTGACCTTGTTCCACGATGCGCTGCGTCAAAGTGGTCACCAGCTCCGCGCGTTGCGGGTCGAGAGCAGCCGTGTGCTCATCAAGAAGCATCACCTTCGGGTTAGTAAAGCCGGCCATGAGCAATGACAGCGCCTGGCGTTGACCACCGGAGAGCAAGCCCACCTTCGTCCCAAGGCGCTCCTCCAAGCCCAGCTCGAGCGACTCTAGCTGATCCACAAAGACAGCCCGGCGCGCGGAATTGAGCCCCAGACCGAGTCCGCGCTTCTTGCCGCGCAGATAAGCGAGCGAGAGATTCTCCTCAATCGTCAGGTTCGGCGCTGTACCTGCCATAGGATCCTGAAAGACGCGCCCGACCTTCCTCGCACGCTTGTGCTCCGGCTGGCTGGTCACATCCTTGTTGTCGATCGAGATTTTCCCAGAATCCGGGGTGAGCCGGCCCGCAATCGAGTTCAGAAGAGTTGACTTTCCCGCACCGTTTGAACCGATAACCGTGACGAAGTCACCGGAGGCAAGCTCCAGGGAGACGTCGCGAAGCGCACGGCGTTCGTTGACTGTCCCCGGAAAGAAGGTCTTTGAGATCTTGTCTATGTTGAGCATGATTTAGGCCTTCCTTTTGCCGCGTACCCGCGTCATGCGAGGCACCAGGAGAGCAACAATAACCAGCAGCGCCGTGATGAGCTTCATGTCATTCGGGTTGAGGCCCACCTGGAGGGCGGCGAAAATAATGAGCCGGTAAATTACGGAGCCCAAGGCCACGGCCACCACGGCCAGCCACAGGCGCGACTGGGGGAGTACCGCCTGGCCCAGGATGACGGAAGCCAGACCAACCAGAATGAGTCCGATGCCCATCGAAATATCGGCGAAACCCTGGTACTGCGCGATGAGCGCACCGCACAGACCCACCAGGCCGTTGGACAGGGCCAAGGTCAGGATTTTGGTGAAATCGGTGGACACGCCAAAGGACGTGATCATCTGCTGATTGTCACCCGTCGCGCGCAACGAGAGTCCCAAGTCCGTGGACAGGAACCACACAATGAGCAAGCAGAGCAGCACCGAACCCACCGCAAGCAGACCCACTCCTGCCCAGGTTCCCATTACCGCGTCCAGAGGAGTAAATACCGAATCTTGCGAGAGCAACGGCACATTGGCGCTTCCCATGATGCGAAGGTTGATGGACCACAGGCCGATCATCGTGAGGATGCCAGCGAGCAGCCCGTCAATGCGGCCCTTCGTATGTAGAAGTCCTGTGATGCAACCCGCCACAAATCCCGTGGCGAAGCCAGCCAACGAGGCCACAAAGGGGTTGACCCCATTCGTAATGAGTACGCCTGCAGTGGCAGCGCCGGTAGTGAAGGAGCCGTCAACTGTCAGATCCGGGAAATCAAGCACACGGAACGTCAGGTAGACGCCCACGGCCATCACCGCATAAATGAGGCCTAGCTCGAGTGCACCAATCACAGCGTCTCAGCCTTATCGAGAATCTCCTTCGGCACCTCGACGCCCTGTGCCTTCACGGCATCCTCGTTAATGACGTAGGTGTACTCAGAGGCAGTTTCTACCGGGGTCTCGGCTGGGTCCTCGCCGTCCTGGAGGATGCGCAGCGCCATTTCACCGGTCTGGCGGCCCAGCTCCTTGTAGTCGATACCAATGGTGGCTGCAGCACCACCTTCGACGGCACCGGAGTCCGCAGCAATGACCGGGATGGTCTTGTCATTCGCCACCTTAATGAGCGAAGAGATACCAGAGACGACCATGTTGTCGGTCGGAATGTAGATGGCATCGACATCACCCAGTGCCTCCACGGCCTGGGGGATTTCCGTCACGGAGGTCACCGTCTGCGACTTCACTTCAATACCCTTCGGCTTGGCTGCTTCCGTCAGCTGCTCTACCTGCACCTTGGAATTCACCTCAGCGGAAGAGTAGACGACGCCCACAGATGTGGCGTCCGGCACCAGCTGGCTAATGAGCTCTACCTGCTCCTCGATGGGGGCGGCATCAGAAGTACCCGTGACGTTCTTGCCCGGCTTATCCAGCGCCTCCACGAGCTCCGCCTCGACGGGGTCCGTCACCGCGGTGAACAGAAGCGGCTTGTCCTTGATGGACTTGCTCATTGCCTGACCGGCTGGGGTAGCGATGGCCAGGTAGAGATCGTGGTTAGCGTTCGCCATCTGCTGAGAGATGGACACCGCGGTGCCTTGCTCGCCATTGGCGTTCTGAACATCCCAATCCACGTCCACGCCCGCCTCCTCGAAGGCTTCTTGGAAGCCTTCTGCGGCGGCGTCGAGGGAGGGGTGCTGAACCAGCTGATTAATTCCGATGGAGAAGGAGTCCCCACCTCCGGAATCCCCGCTGGCGCTTTCCGACGACGAGGAGCAGCCCACGAGGGCAACAGTGCTCAGAGCGATAGCTGAGAGAGCAGCAGCAGTTTTAGAGAACATAGTGGTCCTTTTCTACTCAAGAGTGACAGTAGTGACCGTTATTTAATCCTCTTTTCACCCTTTTAAGCAGCAGTTTTATGAATATTTTTCCCGCGCGGGGGTACTATTAGTCCTACAAAAGCTATAGGCCTACAGTTTTAGAGTGTTACATCACACTCTCTAGCTGCATGTTTCCTATATCACTTGCAGTTCCTTGGCCCCGTACCACCATGAGGCCACGGGGGTACCCGAATGACCTTTATCTGTACGGCAGAAGGTATCGGTGTTAGAGTCAATGATGTGAAGAACACATTTAACCTTTGGTGGTGGCGCGCGTAACCCGCGGGCCTCGTTCTTCTCCCATATTTAAGGCCCGCAGCTGCGGGCTTTTCGGCGTTTTGCTCTCTTGCGAAGCTCGCGGCAGCACTCACTATCGTTAAAGAAAGACACAGGATGCCGTATACAGCCCAACGCGAGGTCAGGTACATACCGGACGCCAGCGCGCTCTTTTATGCCCTCGCCACGCCGCAGGATTCCCTGCTCTTAGAATCCGCGGACATTGAATCCAAGAAGAACCTCACGTGCATTGCGATCACCAAGGCAGCGCTCAAGGTCGTATGCCGCGGCCAGGAAGTCACCGCAACGGCCTTAACTCCGTCCGGGCACCTACTCTTAGATGAACTTCGTCAGGACTTCCGCTCCAGGATGAGCCAGAACGGTGAGGGCAGCGCCACCTTTAGCTTCGAGCTCTCAACCGAGCACGATGAGCGCGCCCGCCTCCGCGCCACCTCAACTGCAGATATCCTGCGCACACTGCAGTTTAGCCAGCTCTATTCCGGCGAGTCGCTGCCTTTCCTTGGTGGGGGATTCGCCTTCGACTATGTCGATACCTTCGAGGCACTGCCGCCGGTTCCTGATGGCCCTAACGAATACCCCGACTATGAATTTCTGGTAGCCGAGCACGTCCTCACGGTGGACCACCTGACGCAGAAGGCAAGGATTGAGGGATGGGGCGTCGACAAGCACGCGCTCGAAGAAGAGCTGGACCGGGCCGTTGTCACCGTACCTATTACTCCAGAAGCCCCCGCGCCGCGTGAGAGCATCAGCGCACGCGCTTCCATTGATGACGCCGCTTTCCGCCGCCACGTCGAGCGCCTCCAAGACAACGTACATGCAGGCGATATCTATCAGGTCGTGCCCTCCCGCGCGTTCAGCCTCGACTGCCCGGATGCCTTTGCCGCCTACCGCACGCTGCGAGAGACCAACCCCTCGCCGTATATGTTCTACCTGCGCGGCACCGAGCACGAGCTCTTCGGCGCTTCCCCCGAATCCAACCTGAAGTACACGGCCGCTGACCGGCAGGTGCAGCTCTACCCGGTCGCCGGCACCCGCCCGCGCGGTGCGACCCACGAGCTGGACATCCGCAACGAACTCGAGATGCGCACCGACTCCAAAGAGGTCTCGGAGCACATCATGCTGGTTGACTTAGCCCGCAATGATCTCGCCCGCGTCGCTGTTCCCGGCACCCGACAGGTCGCTGATCTGCTCCAGGTGGACCGCTATTCCCGCGTGATGCACTTGGTCTCCCGCGTCGTCGCGACGCTGCACGAGGATTTCGACGCCCTCGACGCCTACCGAGCCTGCATGAACATGGGAACGCTGACCGGCGCACCGAAGCTGCGTGCCATGGAACTCATCCGTGAGACCGAAGGCACTCGCCGCGGATCCTTCGGGGGTGCTATCGGATACCTGCGCGGCGATGGATCCATGGACAACTGCATTGTCATCCGTTCCGCCTACGTCAAAGACGGCACGGCCGTTGTCCAGGCCGGCGCCGGAGTCGTGCGCGATTCCATCCCGCAATCCGAGGCCGACGAAACGGTCCACAAGGCCTACGCGGTGCTCAGTGCCATCGCCCAGGCACACAACGCTTCCCTGGAGGTCATCCGATGAACCCACACGTCGTCCTCATTGATAACCACGATTCCTTCGTCTACAACCTCGTCGACGCGCTCGCCGGCTACAACACCACCGTTTTCCGCAACACCGTACCGGTGGAGGAGGTCCTTGCCGCCCAGCCCGACATCATCATCCTTTCGCCCGGCCCCGGTCATCCCCGCGACGCCGGATCGATGATGCAGCTTGTCGACGCCTCCCTCGGCCGCATCCCCATCCTTGGCATCTGCCTGGGCTTCCAGGCGCTGCTCGAGCATTGCGGCGGCAGGGTTGAAGCCTGCGGTCCGGTGCACGGTTCCTCTGTTCCCATGACGCTGACCGACGCTGGCGCGAAGCACCCGCTCTTCCAAGGGCTCACTACTGATTCCGAGCCAGATAACCCGAACTACGTGGGCCGCCTGGTCCCCGTTGCGCGCTACCACTCCTTAGGCTGTGCGAACATTCCCGCCCAGATGCGCAGCCTCGCGGAGACCGAAACCAATATCGGCCCTGTCACCATGGCGGCGGAAACTCTCGACGGTATGGCCCTCGGCCTGCAGTTCCACCCAGAGTCTGTCCTCACGCCGACGGGACCCATCGTCATCGAACGCTGTATCAAACAACTTTCTTCTCTCCCCACTATGGAAGGAGCCAAGTAATGACTAATAACCACGCCCTCAAGACACTGCAGGAATTCCTCGACATTTCACATCCAACGCTCGAGCAAGCTATCGAGGTCTTTACCCCACTGACAGTAGGGGAGTACGACGACATTCATATCGCCGCTCTCCTTACCCACATCCGTACTCGCGGCGAAACCTTCGCCGATGTCGCCGGCGCGGCGCGCGCCTTCCTCAATGCCGGGCGTCCCTTCCCAGTCACCGGAAAGGGGCTCATGGACACCGCAGGGACCGGTGGCGATGGCGCTAACACCATCAACGTCACCACCGGCGCATCTCTCGTCGCCTCCGCCGGCGGGGTCAAGATGGTCAAGCACGGCAACCGTTCCGTATCTTCCAAGTCGGGTTCCGCCGACGTCCTTGAGGCCCTCGGCATCCCGCTCGACCTCGATCCGGACCGCGCGGTCCGCCAACTCGAAGCCTCGAATTTCACGTTCCTCTTCGCTCCTGCGTATAACCCGGCAGTTGCTCACGTGCAACCGGTACGCAAGGGACTCGGAATTTCAACCCTCTTCAACACCATGGGTCCGCTGCTCAGCCCGGGCCGCCCAGAGTTCCAGATCATGGGCATCGCCAATCCCGAGCAGGGCCAGCTCATCGCTGAAGTATTCAAGGATCTTGGCCGCACGCGCGCGCTCGTCGTCCACGGCGCGGGTACCGATGAGATTGCCGTCCACGGCACCACCCAGGTCTGGGAGCTTCGCGACGGCTCCATTAGCCACTACGAGCTCACCCCGGAGGACCTCGGCATCTCCCGCCACGAGCTCTCCGACCTCGCCGGCGGCAACGGTGAAGAAAACGCAAGGGCCCTCCGGGCGGTCTTCGCCGGTACCGGCAAGCCCGCCCACCACGACGCGATCGCCGCCACCGCCGGCGCAATGTTCTATCTCAATGGCACTACCGATTCCATCCACGAGGGCGTCGCGCATGCCGACCAACTCATTAAGGATGGAACCGTCGCCGCATGGCTGAAGAAGCACGAGGAGGCGAACTATGGCTCTGCCGACCGTGCTTGAAGGGATCGTCGCCAAGCGCCGCACGCATCTGCCCGCAATCCGTGAGCGCCTGGCACACGTTGATTTAGCTGCTCTCCCGCGCTCAGAACGTTCCTTCTACGATGCACTCAACGGCACTAACCGTTTCATCATGGAGTGCAAGTCCGCCTCGCCATCACTGGGGCTCATTCGGGAACACTATGAACCTGGGGCCATCGCTCGCGTGTATTCGCGCTACGCCTCAGCCATTTCGGTGCTGTGCGAACCGGATCGTTTTGGTGGCGACTACGACCATCTGCAGACTGTGGCGCTATCCACGCACCTGCCTGTCTTGTGCAAGGACTTCATCGTTGACCCCATTCAGGTCTACGCTGCGCGCTATTTTGGCGCCGACGCCATTTTGCTCATGATGTCGATCGTCGATGACGACACCTACGCAGAACTCAAGCAGCTCGCGGATTCCCTTGGGCTCGATGTCCTCACCGAGGCTATCACCGAGGAGGAAGTCGCCCGCGCCACTTCCTTTGGCATCGATGTCATCGGAATTAACAACCGCAACCTCCACGACCTCAGCATCGATCTCACACGCTCCGAGCGCCTTTCACACCACGTCCCGTCTGGCAAGGTCATCGTGTCGGAGTCCGGTATTCGCGATAACCAGACCGTTCGCCGCCTGGGTTCTCACGCCAATGCCTTCCTCGTTGGCTCCCAGCTCACCGGCACGCCCGATATCGACCGGGCCGCCCGTGAGCTGGTCTATGGCCAGAACAAGGTCTGCGGCCTCACGACATGGTCAGCGGCTCAGGCCGCCCGTGCCGCCGGTGCCGTCTACGGGGGATTCGTCTTCGAGGAGGCCTCCCCGCGCAATGTTTCACGTGAAACCGCGCTCGACATCATCGCCCACGAACCCGACCTAAGCTATGTCGCGGTCTCACGCCGCACTGCCGGTTGGGAGGAGTTGGCCATCGATGGCATCTCCGCCTTGCAGATCCACGCGCCTTACCAGGGGAGCACAGAGGCCGAGATCGAACTCATTGAGTCCGTCCGCGCAGTAGCAGGGGAGCGCCAGGTGTGGCGCGCCATCGACATGACCGCACCCCACGGCTCGGCCCTCGCCGCTGCGCTTGCCGACGCCGTCGACCTCCTCATTCTCGACTCCGGCACCGGCGGAACCGGTACCCCCTTCGACTGGACAACTGTCCCGGACGAGGTCAAAGCAAAGTCACTTCTTGCTGGGGGCCTGAATCCAGAGAACCTCACCCAGGCGCTTCGCGTCGGCACCGCCGGATTGGACATCAATTCAGGGGTCGAAGTGAACGGTCGAAAAGACAGTGCACTCATCGCTCAGGCCTTCCATATAATTCGTCACTTTACGTATTAATCCCCAACCCGAGCCCTAGCAACAGCCCGAGACAAAAGGACTATCATGACCAACGATCAGGACACCAGGGAGACCATTCTTCCCGCCTACTTCGGTGAGTTTGGCGGACAATTTGTTCCCGAATCACTCATCCCAGCACTCGACCAGCTCGAGCACGCCTTCGTCGACGCCCAGAATGACCCGGCCTTCCGCAAGGAACTTGCCGGCTACCTACGGGACTACCTGGGCCGCCCCACGCCGCTCACCGAAGCGACCAAACTTGGCGGAAAGGCACGCATCTTCCTCAAGCGTGAGGACCTCGTGCACGGTGGCGCTCACAAGACCAACCAGGTCATCGGCCAGGCGCTCCTAGCCAAGCGGATGGGAAAGACGCGCATCATTGCCGAAACCGGCGCGGGCCAACATGGCACCGCGACCGCTCTCGCCTGCGCTCTGCTCGACCTCGACTGTGTGATCTACATGGGTGCCAAGGACGTCGAGCGGCAGCAACCCAACGTCTACCGCATGGAACTCATGGGCGCCAAGGTGATTCCCGTGGATTCCGGCTCCGGAACCCTCAAGGATGCAGTCAACGAAGCTCTCCGCGACTGGACCGCCACCTTCCACGAATCCCATTACCTCCTCGGCACCGCAGCGGGACCGCATCCCTTCCCAACGATCGTCCGCGAGTTCCACAAAGTGATTTCCGAGGAAGCCAAGGCCCAGATGATCGAGCGCACCGGCGGGCTGCCAGATCTCGTCGTCGCGTGCGTCGGTGGCGGTTCCAACGCCATCGGCATGTTCGCGGACTTTATCGACGAAGAATCTGTCGAACTCGTCGGCGCTGAGCCTGGGGGAGAAGGACTCGATTCCGGGCACCATGGCGCCACTATCAATAACGGAACCATCGGAATTCTTCATGGCGCCCGCTCCTACCTCATGCGCAATGCCGACGGACAGGTAGAGGAATCCTATTCCATTTCGGCCGGACTCGACTACCCGGGCGTGGGCCCACAGCACGCCCACCTCGCACAGACCGGCCGAGCCACATATGTCGGCATCACCGACGCCGAAGCTCTCGAGGCCTTCCAGCTCCTCAGCCGCCGCGAGGGCATTATCCCCGCCCTCGAATCCTCGCACGCCCTGGCCTATGCGTTGAAACGCAAAGATGAAGACATCACCATTCTCGTTTCTCTTTCCGGGCGCGGTGACAAGGACATCGATCACGTCCGCCGCACCCTCGACGCGCACCCCGAATTCAAGATCACGGAGGACAAGTAATGAGCCGCTACGAGAAACTCTTCTCCAGTCTCGCTGCCCGCAATGAAGGGGCTTTTGTCCCTTTCATCATGCTGAGCGATCCCGGCCCAGAAACCGCCCTCACCATCGTTCGCGCGGCCGTCGCCGGTGGCGCTGACGCGCTCGAACTCGGCGTTCCCTTCTCAGATCCGGTCGCCGACGGTCCCACGATCCAGGCCTCACACATCCGCGCCCTCGCAGGCGGCGCGACGGTAGATTCTGCGATCGAGCAAATCCGCACAATTCGAAGCGAGTTCCCAGACCTGCCCATCGGCATGCTCATCTACGGCAACGTCCCCTTCACTCGGGGGCTAGAAACCTTCTATGCCGAGTTCCAAGAGGCCGGCGCCGATAGCATTTTGCTTCCCGACGTCCCCGTTCGCGAAGGCGCCCCCTTCGTCGACGCAGCCGACCGAGCAGGAATCGATCCCATCTTCATCGCACCCGCACAAGCCTCCGGGAAGACCCTCGAGGGCGTAGCGAAGTACTCCAAAGGCTACATCTACGCGATCTCGCGCGACGGCGTCACCGGCACCGAGAAGGAATCGGAGACGCGCGGGCTCGATGAAGTAGTGAGCAACGTGAAGCGTTTTGGTGGGGCACCGATTCTCCTCGGCTTCGGAATTTCGACTCCCCAACACGTCGCGGACGCTATCGACGCCGGTGCAGCCGGCGCGATTACAGGATCCGCGTTAACAAAGATCGTTGACGCACACCTTGACGAAGATAATCGACCCACCGAGATGCTCGCTGCTGCAGTTACCGACTTTGTCTCGAAGATGAAAGCTGCCACTAAGCCCACCGAGCCCTAGTCAGGCCTCATCTGCACTTTGCCGGGTAGCGTTTCGGGCAACGATAGCTAAAAGTGAGATGTCTAGCGACCTAGAGCAGTCCGCCTCCCGACGGCCTCTTTCATCACGCTGCGCGCCACCGCGCACCCCGATGGAAGGGGCCGTTTCACGTGAAACCGTGCCCTAACCGAGTGCACAGGCAGTGAGCCTATCGGTATCGAAATAAGCGACGGCCAATAAACCTCAGTCCACCTTCCCCATATGACTCCTTAATTCTCTGTGAGCTTCTCGATGCTTTCGCAGGCTAAGTGCTTAGAAGGGGATATCGTCGTACCCATTCGAGTAGCGTTCCGCAGGGTCCGTCTTGTCGAATATTTCGACCATCTCTCCGCCGTCCACCTCAACTTTCAAAGCTCGCGCCTCTTCGTGCATCTTGCGACGGTGCGCAACCACATCTTCCGCAATGGTCCGGGCCCACACCTTCGAGGCTGGTGCCAACGGGCCGGTTGCCTCAGTTACGGCCCAAGTTCCGTCCTCGTACAACCACACAACGTCACCAGTAACCGGGTCCAGGATGTAGAACGCCCGTCCATCTGTTTTCATGTTGTGGTGATGCTGGCAAAGAGCAACCAAGTTTGAGGCATGCGTTTGGCCGCCATCGGAATAGTTAATCCGGTGGTCCAGCTGACATGTCCATGCCGGACGATTACATCCGGGCGCACGACAGGTACCATCGCGCCCCTCGACATACTTTCGGGTAAATTCAGAAGGCTGATAGCCATCGCACGGTCCTGGAGCTTCACTAAAGTCCCGCGTCACTGTTTTCGACGCTGGAACCCCCTCGCCGGTCCACCCATGTCCCTGCACGTAGACTGGAGCCCCCTCCACGTCAGTAGCTTTGTATTCATGTACGACGACCTTTCCCGCCTCAGGCTGAATTTTGCCCGTAATGAGTAGAATCAAGGCATCCGCCATTGAAACGTCATGCTCTTTGGCGGCAAGCTTAATAGTCTCGTGGATTACGACGCCGACCTTGCTGTCCACCTCAAGCTCAATCGACGCACGCTCTCCCCGAGTAAGAAGCGAGTAGCGATTCTTTTTCCGCTTGTCCCGGAACTCGATTGAATCATCCAAGACTTTGGCGATGTCTCGCACTTTTCGCCGAATCTTTTCAGCACTGGGGAAGACCTGGTTCGGTTTAGTCGGCGTTAGCCACGCCGAAAGTTGACTGTCAATTTCGGCGACCACCGATGAGAGAGGGTTCCCGAGTTTTGTCATTACCTGATCGATAGCGACCAGGGCGTGCATATCGAGCAAGAACTCAGCATCTTGCAGAACCTTTACTCTCGGCAACTCACTGAGACGGATTAATCCCATGACATTCCGCGCCACATGCGCAGGAGACTTTCCTGTCTTTTGCCCTATACGCAAAAAGGCAGTATCTGAATCGGCATCGAGCGGCGGTTGGACACTAGACCAAAACTCGTACTCTATTCGCCGCATGAGTTGGCCCGCCATCCATTCTGGATCGTGCGGGTTTGAGTGAGAAAAGTACGCAGTAGGTACTGACGTTGAAGAGTTTGTTGTGGTTCCCACGGGTAGCTGCACCCCTAAACTAGCCGAACAATTACGTTCCCCACTCCCACCTATAGAATACATGTTCTATAGGTTTCCCGCAAGAGTTGCTTTACTTTTCACCGAGGCCTTTGATGGCAAAGTGCGCAATCGGTAGACCACGAAGTTTTCGCCAAAATAAACAAAATCCCCCTCCCAGAGCCAGAGTCCGAGTTAGCGATCTAGACCTATAGACCAGGGATAGAAAGCAGGCTAGGGAGGGGGAAACGTCCAGCGTTTCACGTGAAACTTATGCCGTTGCAGGCTCCTCGTCGGCAGCCGCAGCGTCTGACTCGGCCTCAAGGCCGTCAATCTTGTCCCGCGCGAAACGATCGACGATCATCGCAATGGCGCCATCACCAGTAACGTTTGCTGCAGTACCAACGGAGTCAATTGCAATATAGGCGGCAATCATCAATGCCACCATCGAATCATCAAAGCCCATATTGGCTTGCAACAACCCGACCGCGACCATAACGGCACCACCCGGAACGCCGGGGGCGGCGATCATCATGATGCCAAGCAACAGAATGAAGCCTAGGGCCTTACCCAAATCAGCCTCCATACCCTCAGCCATGAACACAATCGCGAATGCATACAGCGTCAACTTGATCATCGACCCGGAAAGGTGAATCGTCGCGCAAAGAGGAATAACAAAGCCCGCAACAGGCTTAGAAATGCCATTCTTCAAAGTCGCATCCAAGGAAACCGGGATCGTCGCCGCCGAAGAAGAGGTACCCAGCGCGGTGAAGTAGGCCGGTGCCATGTTCTTCAATGCGCTGAATGGATTCTTACCTGCAATGGCACCTGCAATGACGTACTGGAGCACAAGGTAAACCAAGGTCATAACGACTGCAAGCAGAAGAACCTTCGTGAAGGCGACCAACACCGTTCCGATATTCCCGTTCATACCTAGGGAAAGGAACATGCCAAAGATGTAGAACGGCAGAAGTGGGATAACGAAGCCCCAGATCACCTTGATGACAACGTGCTCGAATTCTTTGGCAAGCGCGTAGAGGTTGTCAGATTTCACGGTGGTCATGGCCACGCCGATACAGAAGGACAGCAATAGAGCTGTCATCACCTCAAAAGGTGCAGGCATTTCGACGGTGAAATAGGGTTCGAGAGCACCGGCATCAATGTCGGCGACGTCCGTATTAAGCGTTTGTCCACCCAGCAAAGTGGGGTAGAGGGCCTGGGTCAGGCCATAAGCGACAAGGCCCGCCACAATAGTTGAGCCATAAGCGATGCCTGCAGTAATACCCAGCCACTTACCGGCGCCCCGTCCAAGGCCTGCAATTGCAGGGGCAACAAGGGCGAGGATAAGAACGGGGATGAAGAAGCCAAGGAAGTTTGAAAACAGGCCGTTGTATGTGGCGAAGGCCCTTCCGAACCACTCCGGAGCAAACTGGCTAACGATGATGCCCAAAACTATCGCGACGATAATCTTGAACAACAGAGAGTTGAGAACACTCTTGAATGTCATGATTGAGTCTTTTCTATGGTTGCTACCATGTCGGTTTTCTCGCTCGATGATAAGTACATTAATATCTACCAAGCGACACGAAATGTATATTACAGCAGGATGCGAATAATTTGAACCGGCTTTCTCGCCAGCTAGGAAGCCGGATAGACTAAGAGGCATGCTCGTAGTCGGAATCATTTTCCTCATCTTGGCCGCGGTACTTATTGTCGTCGGTGGCCTTGCCACGCTCCGCAAGCTTCCTGGAAATAGCGTCGTTGGCTTACGTCTCGCGGAAATCCGCACATCTAGAGAAGCCTGGGATAATGCCCATGCTGTCGCGGGCCCGTTCTGGTTCTTGGGCGGCGTCGCTTTAGTATTCGGTGGCATCATCGCATTGCGCGCGGAGGGATGGATGTGGCTTATCCCCGCGCTCACCTTCGTCGTGGCAATCCTCGCGCTATCCATCGGTTCAAACATGGGTGCCCGTGCCTCGTACCTGTGGAACCAGGCGCACAAAGGGGACGAAGGCTGCGGTGATTCCTGCAATTGCGGCGATGGCGGGTGCGGGGGAGAAGCGCCGACTGTCGACGTCTCCGCGGCCCGCGCAGCTGCGGCACGCGCCGATAACGTGGACAAGAATTAACACCTACTTTAAAGCACAGTGGCGTAATCAATCGGTACAAATAACCACCACACACTTTTCGTCACATTCAAATAAATACATTGCTCCGCCAACCATGGAATCCCCCACCATTGGCGGAGCCCTTTTCTTTATCCTGTGCCAACACTGAGAAGTGTGCACCAACACCATGGGAGAGCGAGGCGGTGCCGTGACAAGACACGATCTTCGGCGCACCATGGATCCCATGAACAAAGTTACAAACATCCGCACGTTTCGAATCATCGCTGCCGCCGCGCTCAGCCTCAGCATTCTAGGGGCAGGGGCTACTTATGCGCTTTCTAGCGATAACCGCACCGGGCACACCATAGCCGGAACAATCTATAGCGATGTCGGCACAAACTACGGTTCCTATGATTTCAGCGGCAGTAGGGAAGACGAGCTCCCCGTGTGGGATGGCAAACTCAGCTAGCTGCCCACCATCCTCCAGAACACACTCCATCAATCAGATAGAGTAATCAGCATGACTACATGTTCACGCCGTCTCTTCCTGCTTGGTACCGCCACCACTTTTGCCGGGGCTTACCTCGCCGCTTGCGGCAAGGAGCCTTCCGCAGAGATCGCTGCGACAGAAATCCCCGTCGGCTCAGCCATCATTGTGGACAAAGTGATTTTCGCTCAACCCACTGAAGGGGAGTTCAAGGCATACTCGCAGACCTGCCCACACCAGGGCTCCCTCATTACGAAGATTGAAGGCATGACTGCCACCTGCACTAGCCACTACTCCAGCTTTGACCTCAGCAATGGTGAAGTTACCGGCGGACCCAGCCCCAAACCGCTTACAGAGTACGGCGTAGAAAACAACGGTGGAACAATCAAAAACGTCTCCGCCTAGAGGCTATCCCCGGGGACGCAGGGGCTTGAAAAGATGTTTCACGTGAAACCGTGAGGGGCGTCTAGACTCTCTTCTATGATTGAGCGCCTTAAAAGACTCGACCCCCTCATCATCCTCATCCTCTTCGCCGTCGCAATCGCTATCGTTTTTCCCGCACGCGGAAGCTTTGCAGACGGCTTCGATGTCCTCACGAATATCGCGATCGCCCTTCTCTTCTTTCTTTACGGCGCGCGGCTCTCAACGCGAGAAGCCATCAACGGTATCAAACACTGGAAGCTCCATCTCACCATCCTGGTGTTTACCTTCGTGGTCTACCCAATCATCGGCCTCGCACTCCGCCCACTCACCGCGTTCATTCCAAACGATCTTTACTTGGGAATCCTCTACCTCACGCTCGTACCGTCCACGGTGCAATCATCGGTAGCCTTTACCTCAATCGCCCGAGGAAATGTTCCTGGAGCAATCGTCTCTGCGTCTGCATCAAACCTCGCTGGAGTTCTGCTTACGCCATTGCTGGTCATGGCACTCATGGGCGCCGGAGACGGCATCCATATCGATAGCTCAGTTTTCCTTGAGATTTCTGTCCTTTTGCTCCTACCTTTCGTGCTCGGCCAGCTCACCAGAAAATGGGTAGGAGAACTCGCAGCGAGCAAGGCCACGAAAGTGGTGGACCGTGGCTCCATTGCCATGGTGGTGTATGCGGCCTTTTCGAAAGGAATGATCGACGGGATCTGGGCGTCGATTAGCATATGGCAAATTCTTTTTCAGATTGTATTCTCCACCGCATTCGTTTTCTTCATGCTGTGGTTGACCAAGGTCGTGAGTAAAAAGTTGGGATTCAGCAGGGAAGACATCATCGCTATCCAATTCTGTGGTTCGAAGAAATCCCTGGCCACAGGCCTTCCCATGGCCTCGGTTATTTTTGCCTCCGGTGGTACCTCCTTGGGACTGCTCATCCTCCCGCTCATGATCTACCACCAGGTGCAGTTGATGATCTGCGCGTCTATGGCGGCTCGCTATGCGCGGGTAGAGTGAGAGCACATGAAAAAGCTTTATGTTCGCACCACCATGACTGTTCCTGAGGTCGGCACTGCCATTCACATCGCGGAGCTGGAGGAAATTAACGGCGAGGCCTGCACCATGCTGCGCATGATTGCCCTCGCACCGAATGACGCCATCGTCGGTGCCGCCACGCCAACCGCCTCAGTGGGTGACGCCAACATCCCACAGAGCGTGGCCCCACACCCCGATACCTACGACAAGTACCCCGACATCGACGCCGAGCTTATCGACGCCTTCCAGTTCCACTCCCTGTGGACCGAGGCCATCGCCCTGTACGGGGACTTTTAAAGCACCAGGTTCACTAACACCATGTACACGGCCGTGCCACCGAAGATGGACAAGCCCGAGTTCCGGCGCCACAGGTGCAATACTGCGGTAACCGCTGCGCCGACGAGGGGAGGTATTAGGCTTCCCGTGTCCTGGATCTGACCAAACAAGGTATAGACCACAAGCACCGTCATCACACCCACGGGCATGGTGAATCCCAACATGCTGATGAACTGGCTTCCTTTAAGCGCTTTGACGAACCCGAAGGGCAGCCAACGCAAGAGGACGGTGACTATCCCGACGGGGATCAAAACGGCGAAAATGCTACCGAGGGTTACTCCGTCTGGCATGTCGGCTCCCTCCGCAGAATCAGCGCATTGTCGATACGCGGAGAAAGGTAACGCACCACCAAGAGCAAGAAATAAGCACTCAGCGCCACCATGAGCAGCTGACCGGGAAATAGAAAGCTGGCGAGGATTCCCAGGGCCGCCGCTGACAGGGGAAGGGAGTAATCCTTGTTGTTCTGAAAAGAATCAATCGCGAGCACAATAAACAGGGCAACTAGGGCAAACTCCAACCCCTTCACCGAAGGAGGAATGGCCTGGCCTGCCACCGCACCAATGATCCCGGAACCGACCCATAGGACTTGGCAGTACAGCTGCACGCTAAAAACAAACACGCCACTTGGACGCGAGTTACGGGGGAGGGCCGAGAGCACGGCATAGGATTCGTCGGTAAGCGCGTACGTCGAATAAGCGCGGCCGAGGCGGCTCGAAATCTCATCGCGCGGAAAGGTCAGCCCGTAGAAGATGTGCCGGAAGTTGACCATGAAACCCGTCAGCGCGGCTACGGCGGGCGTCACGCCGCCGGTCACCATGGAAATGGCGAGGAATTCCATCGAGCCAGCGTAAATAATGATGGAAAAGATAGGGGTCCACCACCAGTCAAAACCGGTCTGGACCATGAGCACGCCGAAGGCGAGGCCCAACGGCACCACCCCGACGGCGATGGGCATGCAGGTCCGTATTGCCTTGATGATCTCCGCACGCATGGCAGAGATGTTAGCGCAGAAGAAAAGGACGAGCGCTAATTATCTTCATCGATATAGCGCGGGAAAGTGGCGAACAACGGAAGGGGCATGGCCTGCCTGCGCATGACATCCGACCACGTATCCGTTGACCCCGAGGAGACCACGTCCTGGGGCAGGGCAGGGGCCACGTACCACTCACCGCGGTCAATTTCCTCATCCAATTCGCCAGGACCCCACTCGAAGTGACCGGCGAAAAGACGCATACCCTCTACTAATTCGGTGACGGCATCCGGACCGACCCGCAAATCTACGAGAGCCACGCGCGGGGCGAGGCGGCTCAGCGCCGGCTGCTCCTCAATGGTCACGCCCTGTTTCGTCAGCGCCACACCAATGGCCGCCTGCTGATTGTGCGGACCGCCGATGTAGAGGGCCTGCGGCTTAGCCACCACTGGTAGCCACTCCGGCATGACATTGAAAACAGCGACTTCGGAGCGCTTAGTCAGGTCCACACCATAGGTACGCCCGGCATGCTGCTCGGTGATAAGGATGACGGAGCGATTGTAATGGGGCGCGAGGACGTCGGGAGCCGCCACAAGGAGCTGGCCAGGGGCGGGATCGTTGCGCTCGAGGGCGTTGAAAAGTCTGTCTGCGTACATCCCTATCTAGAATTCCACCACTCGCGCAGCTTCGCAATAGCAACCTCGCGCTCCAGCGGGCCTTCCTCGAGGCGCAGCTCCTTGAGATAAGACCAGGCCTTGCCTACCTCGGGACCAGGTTCAAGGCCGAGGATCTCCATGATCTCGTTGCCATCGAGATCTGGGCGCACGCGCGCCAAGTCTTCCTTGGCCGCGATATCCGCGATGCGTTCCTCCAGCTGGTCATATGTGCGTTGGAGGCGGCGGGCCTTGCGCTCATTGCGGGTAGTGCAGTCTGCGCGCACAAGCTTGTGCAGACGCGGGAGTAGATCACCGGCATCGGTGACGTAGCGGCGCACAGCAGAATCGGTCCACTGGCCATCGCCGAAACCGTGGAAGCGCATGTGCAGGTAGACCAGCTGGCCGATGTCCTCGGTCGTAGCCTTGGGGAACTTCAGCTTGCGCAGGCGCTTGCGGGTGAGCTTCGCGCCCACTACCTCGTGATGGTGGAAGGTGACCTTGCCGTCGGTGGTGTCGCGGGTATCCGGCTTGCCAATGTCATGGAGCAGCGCCGCCCACCGCAGAATCAGGTCGGGGCCGTCCTCTTCCTGCTCCATGGCCTGGCGCAGTACTGTCAGCGAGTGCGCGTACACGTCCTTGTGCTGCGCGTGCTCGTCGGGGGCCATGCGCAACGCCGGGATCTCCGGAAAAATATAATCCGCAATACCGGAGTCAACGAGCAGGTCAATGCCCTTCCACGGCGCGACACCGCAGATGAGCTTATTGAGCTCCACCTGTACGCGCTCTACGGTGATGCGCTGGATTTCAGCAGCCATGTCGATCATGGCGCCGCGCACGCGCTGGGCGACGTCAAACTCCAACTGCGCCGCAAACCGCGCAGCACGAAGCATGCGCAGGGGATCATCGTGGAAAGAAATCTCCGGCGCATCCGGGGTATCGAGGATGCGGTTCGCTAGGTCCGCGAGTCCGCCCATCGGATCGTGGAATTCACGGGTGCCGTCCGGGCGCAGCTCGATGGCCATGGCGTTGACCTTGAAATCGCGGCGCACGAGATCGCCCTCGAGGGTATCGCCGTACATGACCTCGGGGTTTCGGGACTGCCCGTCATAACTATCGGAACGGAAGGTCGTGATCTCAATCTGCTGGCCCTTATAAGCCGCCGAGACCGTACCGAAGTCAATGCCGGTATCCCACACGGTCTCCGCCCACTCTTCAAGAATGGAATAGACCACGTCGGGCCGAGCCGGGGTGGTGAAGTCGAGATCGTTGCCCAAACGGCCAAGTAAGGCATCGCGGACGGAGCCGCCGACGAGATAGAGGGGGGCGTCGTGAAGCGCAAAGCGCTCCACCAGGCCGCTTAAGAGGCCACTGAGCCGGCTGACGGTAGCGTCAGCGCGGGCAAGAACGCCGATTAGCTGAGTGTCCTGAAAATTCACGGATCGAAGTCTACTACGATTAGCAGGGATGACTAAGAACACGCCAGGGTCCAAACGCCGCCGCCGGCGGGGCGCGGGCCACCGGAACCACCGCACGGGACGCCCCCAGCGCACGTCCACCAACCGCATGACCACGCGGGATGAGACCTCCGCCGGCGGACTTGTCGTGTCCGGATTGGCGGAAGCCGTCGACGAAAACGGCAACGTGGACCTGTCCCAGATCTATGTGGCACTCATCGGCAGGTTGGACCGCCGCGGGCGCCTGCTGTGGTCCATGCCGAAGGGGCATGTGGAAAATGGCGAAGCCAAAGAGCTCACCGCTGAGCGCGAGGTCTGGGAAGAAACAGGAATCCACGGTAAGGTCTTCGCGGACCTCGGCATGATTGATTATTGGTTCGTCTCCGATGGGGTGCGCATTCACAAAACAGTGCACCACCACCTTTTGCGTTTTGTGGACGGCATCATGAATGACGAAGACCCGGAGGTCACAGAAGTGTCCTGGATCCCAGTCTCCGAGCTCATCGAGCACTTGGCCTATGCGGACGAGCGCAAGCTGGCTCGCATTGCCCACGACCTCCTCCCGGATCTCGCGCGAAAGGAAGCTGCCGCAGGAAAGGCGACCCCACGGTGAGGTGGCGCGCAGCGGCGGCCATCGCGGCGCTGGCGGTGGGCTGCACCGTCCCCGTGGCCCAGGCACAAACTCCCGACACTGGGATTACTGACTCCCACTATTGGCTCGGCTCCCGCGGTCCCGACGAGCTGGAGCTCAGCCTACTTAGCGCAACGGAGGCGCGGGTAGGGGAGACGCTCGAGCTACAATTGCGCATCCATAACCCAACCGAGAGCGCCGTTGATGATTTGCAGATAACCTCCCGGCGCAGCACTGCCGTGAACTCCACCACCCAGGCACGCCAAGAGCTCGCTGCGGGATCCTTTCCTTATTATGGGGCGACACTCGGCGCGGGAAAGCTTGAACCGGGGGAGAGCCGCGAGCTGACCGTGGAGGTTCCCACCGCATTGGGCAAAGACTCCACGCTGGCCATCACGGAACCTGGCGCCTACCCGCTCCTGTTCACGCTCACCGGCACCCGCGACGGCCAGGCGGCCAGTTTCGCGGAGGAGCGGACAATCCTGGATTTCCAAGGAGAAGAATCGGCTCCCGAAGACGAGAGCGAGCATTCCTTTTCGCTGGTCTATCCTGTCACCGCCGAGGTAGACGTGGTGCCGGGGGATACCGGTGGCGAGGAGCTCATCTTAGAAAGCGAGCAGCTAGCTGGACAGCTCTCCCCGGGCGGGCGGCTCGATCAACTGCTCGACGCCTACCTGCAGCATGATCTGCACGGTTCCGGCTGCATGGCTTTGGACCCCGCGCTTGTCGACGCCGCCGACCGCATGTCCGCCGGCTACACCGTCAACGAGACGCGCCCCTCTACCGCCAAACACCCCACTCGCCTGCGTGATTCCTGGTTTAACAGCGCCGATTCCGATCGCGGCACGCCCGGCGCGGGTTCCCGGGACGCCGCCGCATGGCTGCAGAAGCTCACACAGGTCGACTGCCGCATGCTCATGCCGTGGGCCAACGCAGACACCGATGCGGTGGCCAAAGTGGGCAATGAGTGGCTCACCCACGAGGCCGTAGAGCAGGGCGCAGACACCATCGAGCGCATCCTCGGCGTCCCGCTCAGCACGCAGCTCACCGCGCCGGCCTCTGGGACGAGCGAGCATGCGATGTCCGTTCCGCTGTTGGTGGCGGATAATTCCGAGTGGGTAGGCAAGGCCGCCACTTTTGATGCCTCCCTCGGCGCACTCTTGGCCCAAACCGGATCGAAGCCGCAGACCACCGGGTACTCCAACCCGGAGCTGCGCTACGACTTTTCGATCGATT
Source organism: Corynebacterium sp. HMSC066C02 (assembly GCF_001814945.1). NCBI lineage: Bacteria > Bacillati > Actinomycetota > Actinomycetes > Mycobacteriales > Corynebacteriaceae > Corynebacterium > Corynebacterium sp. HMSC066C02. The sequence goes on from NZ_KV818476.1 coordinate 40,063, forward strand.
CGGAACAGGCGAGGGCACTGACGGCGGGGGCGTCGATAAGCGTGGCGTCTGCGCAAGAGGAGACCGTGGCCAAGCTGCCGAATTACCAGGACCCTGCCGCCGCACGTGCGGTGATGGAAGCAGCGCAGCGGCTCCTCGATTCTGGGCGCCTCGAACCCCGCCCCGTTACCGCGCTAGAGGTGGAGGAGGGCGGTGGGAGTCCCGGCAGCCCCTACCCGGACCCTTCAGCCTTTCACGACGCCGAGATCACACAGGTAACACAGCAGGCGCGCTATACCGACGAGTTGATGTCCATCATGGTCAACGACCCCGGTATTGCCATGACGCGCTACGACTTCACGGCACCTTTGCGCCACGATCTGCTCACGGCGCTCAGCGCGACCGGCCGCTCCAGCCTGCACGGCTTTCCGACTTCGGTGAAGCAAAGCCGCTCCCGCCTAGAGAAGAACGCGGATATGCTTCGCGAGCTGCGCGCCTCCGTATCCCTCATCCCACCGGGCAACGTGTATACCCGCGTCTCAGAGTCATCGCCGCTGCTCATCGTGGCGGAAAACGGCCTGCCACTGCCTGTCGACGCACACCTGGCTTATGACGCCCCCGACGGCGCCACGTTGAACACGCAGAACATGATTCACATCCCGGCCAAGGGATCCATTACCGTGTCCATGACCGCTGACCTGCCTAGCAACGCTGACCAGACGTCGCTGCGCCTGTGGCTTGCAACACCATCTGAGCACCTCATTTCGGATCCCATCGACATCACGGTGCAGACGCGTGCCGGTATCGTTAGCGTCTATGGAGTCGGCGCGATCGCCGCGCTCGCCCTCGTCCTAGCTGCCCTGTTCCGTCTGGGTAAGCGGAAGAAAAAGAAGTCTCACGGATAGTTTTCTCTATGACACATGAACCTATGTCTGGTGCCCGTCGCCGCATTGTCACGCCCTCGCCGCCGGCACCGGTCCCGGAAAAGCGCGCGCCGAGCGGCGTCGTTGCTGTCGACGACGAACTCGAGGACCGTTCGGGACTGAAGGGCAAGTCTGCCTCGGCCCCGAGTGAGTCCGGCGGCGAAAAGAACTCCGACGGCGCCGTCGTCCGCGCCACCGGTTCCATGGCTATCGCCACGTTGATTTCCCGCATCACGGGATTCATTCGCAACGTGCTCATCGGCTCGTCGCTTGGCCCGGCGATTTCCTCCGCCTTTACCACGGCGAACCAGCTGCCCAACCTCATCACGGAGATTGTGCTGGGTGCGGTGCTGACCTCACTCGTGGTTCCGGTGCTGGTGCGCGCGGAAAAGGAAGATGCCGACCGCGGCGAGGACTTTGTCCGGCGCCTCTTCACACTGGCCTTCTCCCTGTTGGCCACGATCACGGTGCTTTCCTGTATTTTTGCCCCGCAGTTAACGCGCATGATGCTGCCGGAAGACGGCGAGGTCAATGCCGTGCAGGCGACCTCCTTTGCCTACTTGCTGCTGCCACAGATCTTCTTCTACGGACTCTTCGCGCTCTTCCAAGCGGTGCTCAACACCAAGAATATTTTTGGGCCGGGCGCGTGGGCACCGGTGGTCAATAACATCATCTCGATTTCGGTGCTCGTGGCCTACCAGCTGGTACCGGGCAGTCTGCATCCCGATGCACCCTCGCCGATCACGGACAGGCACGTGCTGCTCCTAGCCCTAGGCACCACGGCGGGCGTGGTCGTGCAATGCCTCATCCTCTTCCCTTATCTCAAGAAGGCAGGCATTAACCTCAAGCCGCTGTGGGGCCTGGATGACCGCCTCAAGCAATTCGGTGGGATGGCCATGGCAATTGTGGCCTATGTGGCGATTTCCCAGTTGGGTTACGTCATCACCTCCCGCGTGGCGGCGCATGCGGATGAAGGCGCGCCCTTTACCTACCAGCAGGCCTGGCTGCTTCTGCAGGTGCCCTATGGCGTCATCGGCGTCACGCTACTCACCGCAATTATGCCGCGTCTGTCCCGCAACGCCGCGGACGGTGACGTCAAGGCCGTGGTTCGGGATCTCACGCTCGGCACGAAGCTGACGTTTATCGCCCTGATTCCGATCGTCATCTTCATGACGGGCTTCGGTATCCCGATTGCCCGCGGCCTCTTCCAGTACGGAGCCTTCGACGCCGACGCGGCCGAGCTGCTCGGCCTCACGCTGAGCTTCTCCGCCTTTACCCTCATCCCCTACGCCCTCGTGTTGCTGCACCTGCGCGTGTTCTACGCCCGCGAGGAAGCGTGGACACCCACCTTCATCATCGCCGGCATCACGCTAACCAAGGTGGTGCTCTCCCTGTTGGCCCCACACGTTGCGGACTCCCCGGAGCGCGTGGTCATCCTGCTGGGTACTGCCAACGGCTTCGGCTTCGTGGCCGGCGCGGTGATCGGCGGCTTCCTGCTCAAGCGCAAGCTGGGTAGCCTGGGCGGCCGCGCGGTTATCGCGACCACCGTGTGGTCGGTGCTGGCCTCCATCGTTGGCCTAGTCGTTGCTTACGCCTTCAACTACGGCATCAACTTCGTGCTCCCGGCCGAGGTTCCGCCGTTTGTGTACCTGCTCAAGCTCGCCGTCGTGGGCCTGGTCTTCGTGATCGTGACCGGCATCGTGCTCTCGCGTTCGGGCCTGCCGGAAGTCATCAACCTGGGCCGCCAGCTGCAGCGCATTCCGGGCATGTCCCGCTTCATCAAGATCGAGCATGCAGAGGCTATCGAGGTCGAAGCCCCGGAGCAGCTGGAGTTCCAGCCCATCTTCAGCGTGGACGCCTTCAACTCTTCGCCGGTGCCGCCGCCGATGTCTGCCGGTATCGTCCGTGGTCCGCGCCTGGTGCCGGGTGCGCCGGTCTCCGATGGCCGCTTCCGCCTCCTCAAAGACTATGGCTCTGCCGCGGGTACCCGCTTCTGGAAGGCGCGCGAGCAGGCCACCGGCCGCGTGGTGTCGCTGACCTTCGTGGACACCACAGGCGAAGCCCCGATGGCGCCGGCGACCCCGGCCGTGGCCGCCCGCCGCTCCGCCGAGGTCTCCCGCGCCACGCGCCGCCTAGCGGAGATGGAACTGGATGCCGTGGCGGAGAACATCGATATCCTGTCCTACCGCCAGGGCTGCCTCGTCGTGGCGGACTGGGTAGAGGGCACCTCGTTGAAGACAGTGTCGGAGGATGAGGACCTCGATCCGCGCGCCGTGGCCCACGCCTTGGTACCGCTGGTGCGCACCACAGCCGCGGCCCATGCGGCGGACCTCGTGCTGGGCATTGAAAACCGCAACCGCATCCGCATCTCTACCGAAGGTATTGCCACGCTGGCCTTCCCCGCGGTGCTGCACAGCAACGATGAGGAAACTGACCGCTCGGCGCTGGCCTCCGCAATCTCTCTCCTGGTGGACTCCACTAGCCCAACACCGGAGGTGCTACAGGAGATCGCTGCCGACGCCGAAGAGGGCAAGGACTCCGACCTCGAGGACATCGCCCACCGCTTGGCGGTCTTCGCCGGCGATGGCGAGGACGGCGAGGAAACCCTCCAGGTACCGGTGGAGGAGACCCCGCGCAAGGAGGACCCGAGCCCTGCACCGGGCTTCGGCGGCCGCGGTTATTCTGGCTCCGGGATCATCGTGCTCGGTGTGCTGGCTACCCTCTTCGTCGTGGCGATGGCCGCACTCAGCGTGTGGATTCTCTCCCAGGTGGGTAATGAGAAAACTTCCCCCGTGGTGACGAAGAGCGAATCCACGACGGAAACGACCTTCCCCAACGTGCCGCCGGTGATCCTGAAAGACGTAAAGACCACCTCCGTTCCGGAGGGCAAGGAAGTATCTGGTTCATGGTCCACGAAAAAGGCAGACACTGGACTCCTGCTCAGCGTTGACAAGCCCACGCAACTCCGCGCGCTACCGCTTCAGCAGAGCAAGTCCACGGGCGCCAAGTACGAGGTCTATGGCGTTAATACCAAGGATTTTGACCCCACGGATCCTGACTCCGGCAAGCTGACCGAGCTCGCACACGGCACCTTGACGAGCGCACGCCAAGACATCGAGCTCAAGGAGAAGCCCGTGGCCTTCGACGGCGCCCTCATCGTTTTCACCGACATGCCCAAGTCCGGCTCCGTCACACTGAAGGAGGCCACCCTGGTGGGTATCCCGACTAACTAACCCACCACCTCACGCATTCCCCCAGACCTCGATCCCGAAACTCCCTGCTCGCTGACTCAGACGCACCACGCGCTTGACGACGCCCACCTGCAGGTTTCGGGTTCTAGGTCTGGGGCTTTATTGTTCTTGCGATTTCTTCCCTTTACAGATCAGACACGGAGCGTATAATTATTGTTGTTACATCAACAATCTAGAGAAACCTAGAAGAAACGAGGAACCCATGACTATCACCGCAGGAACCTACACACTGGACGCAGCACACACCACCATCGGCTTCGTCGCCCGCCACGCCATGATCACCAAGGTGCGTGGCAACTTCACCGAGTTCGAGGGCACCCTGAAGGTGGGAGAGAACATTAACGAGTCCGCAGCTACCGCCACGGTGAAGACCGCGTCCATCGATACCAACAACGCCGACCGCGATGCGCACGTGAAGAACGAGGACTTTTTCGACGTTGAGAAGTTCCCGGAGATGACCTTCACCGCAACCAAGTTCGACGTGAACGAGGCAGGCGAGGGCATGGTCACCGGTGACCTCACCATCAAGGGCACCACCAAGTCCGTTGACTTCAAGGTAGAGGAGACGGGCGTGGCCGAGGATCCCTTCGGTAACACCCGCCTGGGCTTCGCGGCTAAGACCTCCATTAACCGCCTCGACTTCGACATCGACTTCAACGCTCCGCTGAAGACCGGCGGCGTGCTGGTCTCCGAGGAGATCAAGATTGAGCTCGAGGTCTCTGCCATCAAGCAGTAAGCCATCAAGCGCGAAACCTCGCCGTAGGAAGTAGTTCTAAGTTGTTGCCCGTAGTGCCCATTCCGGTACTGCGGGCAACAACTTTTTAACAACTAAAGGCCCAAAACCGAGTAATAAACAACTCTGAAACAACTCCCAAACAACTTGAACAACGCTCTGGACTGCATGTTCTAGATTAATTCTGAGTCAGAAGCTGCCATATTAGCCAATAGTTGTTTATTAGTTGTTGCGGAGTTGTTTGAAACAACTCTGCTACACTACGGGACCATGAGAGAGGACGAACTCGAATTCATCATCCAGGCACTGCGCTCGATTGAAGCCGGCGCAACCGCCGATAGCCTGGAATCCGAAATTCTCGATTTTAAAGAGGATCCCGCCGTCCACCCTCGAAATCGCAATCCAGACGCGTCCCTTGTTGAATTCCTCATCGATGAAGCCGTGTGCTTTTCCAATGCCGATAACGGGAACGCTTTCATTGTGCTTGGAGTCGCAGACAAGAAATCTGGACCAGAGGCATTTACAGGCACCCAACGGGAATTGGACTGGCTCATAAGAAAGATCTTTGAAGGAACACAGCCCAACATCCACATCGAAGCAGAGGAGCTGGAGTGGTGCGGAGCCCGGCTCATCGTCTTACGCGTTCCCCGTGGCATCACGCTGTATCAACGCCCAAAGGGACAGGCGAGCAAGCGAGTTGACACTCGCTGCGTACCACTCACCGAGCATCAACGCCGCGCACTCTTCTTTGAACGCGCCAACCCGGATTACACTGCTCACCCCTCCCGGCGAGGGCTTGAGGAACTCGATATGACGGCCGTCGATCAGGCCCGACACCTCCTAGCCCAAGCGAGGGCAATGTCCGGTTCCCAGGAGCCTGTTCCCGCGACGGCCCGCGAACTCTTGGGAGAATTAGGACTGCTGGATGGCTCACTAAAGCCCACATACGCGGCCGAAATCCTTTTCATGCCTCCGGTATCCCAGCAGGTTACAGTTCGGCACCTCCTCCGTCTTGTCCCTGGCGGTGAGCCGAGAACAACAGAAATCTCTGCGCCCCTCATCACCACATACTTGCGGTTGAAAGAGCTAATTCGAGTCAATGCCCAGCAAGAAGTGGAGCGGATCGCCCTTGCCACGGGTCAAGAAGTATCGATCAAGGCTTTCCCAGACACCGCTGTCGACGAGCTTGTCTCTAATGCCTTAGCCCATCGCGACTGGGACGCATCGGCTGCAGTAGTCATCGACCAATCTCCCATAGCCTTCTCTGTATGGTCTCCCGGTGGTCTTCCCACAGGTGTACAACGCGATCGGGTTCTCACAACACAATCAATTCCCCGAAATCCCCGCCTTATGACGGCGTTAAGGATGCTGGGGTTAGCAGAGGAATCCTCCCGTGGATTCGACCGCATGTGGGCATCCATGCTGTCGAGTGGTCGCCATATTCCGGAACTTCGCGCCGAGGAATCCTTCGTCGAAGTTACTTTGTCCTCTGGGCGCGTTGACACCGCGTTCGTTAAGTCCTTGACCGAACTCAAAGGTGCTTTCGGCGCTGAGCCTTTCGACAGCGTCAATGGTCTCATCATTGCCCGTCACCTTATGGACAACCAGATCCTGCTGTGTCACACTGCTGCCCAACTCATGCAAGTCAGCGAAGATCAGGCTGCAGACACCCTACGGTGGTATGAGAGCCTCGGTTTCGTAGAACAACTACGTGAAGCGCGAGAGTGGATACTTACCACCAAGGCACGATCACTGATGGGGCTTCACATAGAGGGACACATTGCAGCAACGTCCGTTCAGGATTGGATCCTGGCTCAACTCAAAGAAGGAGCTGCGCTGAATACGCGTAAAGTCGCCGAAGAACTGGGAGTAGACCGGGCAATTGTCACAGGAATACTGCGCCACCTAAGAACTATAGGCCAAGCGCGCATCGATCCTGATGGCCCACAGCGCGGCCCCAACACGCGGTGGATTCTTTCATGACCACCCTGTGATACACACCGCAGCGAGGTTTAAGATGTAGCGCATGACTACCGCAAACCTCACCCATGCAGAAGCTTCCGCCCGCAGCGCCGCGCTGCGTTTGAGCACCTACGAGCTGCACCTCGACGTCACGAGTGCGCCAACCGACGCCGACTCTTACGAGGTCACCTCGCGCATTACGTTCACCACCACCGAGCACGAGACCTTCGTGGATTACTTGGGCAAGGCCGTGCATACAGTGCACGTCAACGGCGAGGAGGTGGAGAACACCTTCGACGGCGGACGGGTTTACCTGAGCAACCTTCCAGTGGGGGAGGAGCTCACCGTGGAGATCACCGGCTCCTCCTATTACTCCCGCACTGGCCAGGGTCTGCACCGCATGCACGACCAGGCCGATGACACCACCTACCTCTACTCGCACCTCGAGCCATCTGATGCCCGCCGCATCTTCCCCTGCTTTGACCAACCGGACCTCAAGGCCAGCTACGAGGTGCACCTCACCGGCCCGGAAGGCTGGCAGCTGCTCAGTAACCAACCGGAGGTCAGCCGCGAGAAGACCGAGGGTGGGGAAGTAGCGCACTTTGCCCCGACCCCGCTGCTGTCGACGTACTTGACGGCGTTTTCGGCGGGGCCGTACGTCGAAAAGCACAGCACCTGGACCGCACCCGATGGATCCCTCAGCGTGGAACTGCGCGCCTTCGCCCGCGCCTCCATGGCGGAGTACCTGGATGATGAAATCCTGCAGGTCACCGCACAAGGCATGGACTTCTTCCACAACAACTTTGGCTATCCCTACCCGTGGGGCAAGTATGATTCCATCTTCGTTCCGGAGTACAACCTGGGTGCCATGGAGAACCCCGGCCTCGTAACCTTTACGGAGCATTACCTCTTCCGTTCCGCCGCCACCCGCGCGCAGCATGCCGGGCGCACGAATACGATCCTGCACGAGATGTCGCACATGTGGTTCGGTGACCTAGTCACCCCGCAGTGGTGGGATGACCTGTGGCTCAAGGAGTCCTTCGCGGAGTTCATGGGCGCGGATTCCTCGGTGCACGCCACCGAGTACACCGAGGCGTGGGTCAACTTTGCCGGCCAGCGCAAGAACTGGGCCTACCTGCAGGATCAGCTGCCCACCACGCACCCGATCAAGGCCGAGATCCCGGACGTGGATGCCGCGCGTCAGAACTTCGACGGCATTACGTATGCCAAGGGTGCTGCAGTGCTCAAGCAGCTGGTGCACTACGTGGGCCGGGAGAATTTCTATGCCGGCGCGCGTGACTACTTCCAGGAGCACGCCTTTGCTGCCGCCACCTTCGAGGATCTCCTTAAGGCCCTGAAGAAGCACACCGACCGCGACCTCGACGCTTGGTCCACAGCCTGGCTGCGCACGTGGGGCCCGGATACGCTGACCCCGGAGTTACACGCGGACGGCGATAGGATTCACGAGTTAGCTATCGCTGTCGAGGCGGAGGACACCACGCGCCCGCACCGCCTCAACGTGGCGCTGTTCGATAACTCCCTGAAGAAGTACGCCACCCTCGACGTCGATCTGGAGGGCGAGCGCACTATCCTCGACGAGGCTTCTGGGCTTCAGGCACCGGCGTTGTTGCTGCTGAACGACGGCGACCACACCTACGCCAAGGTCCGCTTCGATGAGACCTCCTTGAAGACCATTCGCGCGCGCTTGTCTGAAGTTCCGGATGAGCTCTCCCGAGCGGTCATCTGGACCTCCCTGTGGAACCTCACCCGCGATGGCGAGTGGCCGGTGCGCTCCTACCTCGACACCGTGCTGAAGCACGCTCCGGCGGAGTCCAACCCGACGCTTCTGACCACGGCCTTTGCCAATGCCCGCTATGCCATCGACCACTTCGTTAGCCAGGAAGAACGCGAGGAGATTCGCTCCGATTATGCCGAGCGGCTGTGGGAGGTGCTGCAAGACGCCCCGGCTGGTTCCGACGCGCAGCTCACCTTCGCCCGAGCCGCCATTCAGGCGCTCGCGGCCACCCCGGAGGAATCCGGCACGCAGCGCCTGCGTGCGCTTTACGACGGATCCCTCGACGGCCTCGCCCTCGACCCGGATATTCGCTGGGCCATCCTCCGCGCCTTGGCCGCCCGCGATGCCATCAGCACCGAGGAGCTGGAGGCTGAGAAGGAGCGCGATAACACGCTCACCGGTGCCGCCGCCTACCTAGGCGCCTCCCACGCCTTCCCATCTGCCGAGCTCAAGCGCGAAGTCTTTGACCTCGTGCGCACGCCGGGCACGTACTCCAACGCGGAGGTGGATTCCCTGCTCGCAGCGTTCAACGCACCGCGCTCAGCCCACCTCACCGAAGCCTTTGCCCAGGAGTATTTCGATTCTCTGGCGAAGCTCTGGACGGAGCATCCCATCGAGATTGCCAACCGCCTCGTGCGCGGTCTTTACCCAGATCTCGCGATGGCCGACGCCGCCACCAGCGAATTCCTGAGCAAAGATCGTCCGCGCGCGCTGCGCCGCGTGCTGCTGGAATGCCAGGATGCACTGCGTCGTGCGTACCGTGTCCGTGCCGTGCAGTAAGCACGGCACATTAAACGCGGCACGTGAGACGCTTCGCGTAGCGGATAGCAGAATCTTCCCGTAAACTCGCAACCACATCAACGGGGGGACAATCACAAACCATCGGCTTCGGCCGGGGACTGTGTTGACCCACTTGTCATTGCTCAAGTTTCCGGGGGGATTCTTAGTGTCAGCACAGCCGACCGATCGTGAACTCGTCGACGCCTTCATTGGTGGAGATACCAAGGCCTTTTCGGCAATCGTCGAAAAGCACCGCGCGCGCCTGACCGCCATGGCGCGACGCTATACGCGCAACGATGATGATGCGCAGGACATTGTGCAGGAGGCCCTGCTCAAGGCCAGCTGCAACATGGCCTCCTACCGGCACGATGCCACCCTGAGCACGTGGCTGCACCGGCTGGTAATGAACTCCGGCTATGACTTCCTCAACCATCGCTCCAACCGGGAAAACGCCTCCCTCGATGCAGAGATCATTGAGGATGACCGCAATTATGCGCTCGCGCACAACCCCAGCGAAAACCTGGCGGAACGCATCACGGTGGCCCAAGCGATGGAAACCTTGCGCCAGGACCAGCGCGAGGCGCTGTACCTCACCGACGTGGCTGGTTATCCCATCGATACCGTGGCCAAGGTGCAGGGTGTTGCGCCGGGCACGGTGAAGTCGCGCCGAGCCCGGGCTCGGCAAGTGTTGCGTGCGGCGATAGACTGAGGGCGAGTAGAATCTGAGTCTTACTTAAAAAGAATCGTTTCAAGGGAGTTTTTAGTGACTATCCACGATGTCGCCATCGTCGGCTCCGGCCCCGCCGGCTACACCGCAGCGCTCTACGCAGCACGCGCCGAACTCAATCCCATCGTCTTCGAGGGCTTTGAATACGGTGGCGAACTCATGAACACCACCGAGGTCGAGAACTACCCAGGCTTCCAGAAGGGAATCATGGGCCCTGAGCTTATGGAAGAGATGCGCGCTCAAGCCATCCGCTTCGGTGCCGACCTTCGCATGGAAGTTGTAGATTCCATCGAGCTCGAAGGCGAGGTGAAGAAGCTACACGTGGGCGACGAGGTTTATGAAGCCCGCGCTGTCATCCTCGCTACCGGTGCCGCTCCGCGCTACCTGGGTATTCCGGGCGAATCTGAGCTGACCGGCCGCGGCGTGTCGGCGTGTGCCACCTGCGATGGCTTCTTCTTCAAGGACCACAACATCGCCGTCGTCGGCGGTGGCGATTCCGCCATGGAAGAGGCCACCTTCCTCACCAAGTTCGCCGAGACCGTCACCATTATTCACCGCTCGGAGAACTTCCGCGCCTCCAAGATCATGCTGGAGCGCGCCAAGGAGAACCCAAAGATCAAGTGGCTGACCAACACCACCGTCGAGCGCGTCCTGGAGAAGGACGGCAAGGTCGGTGCCCTCGAAGTCAAGAACGTGCTGACCGGTGAGACCAGCGAGCTGGATTTGACCGCCATGTTCGTAGCCATTGGCCACGACCCGCGCTCCGGCTTCCTCAACGGCCAGGTAGAGACCGATGAGGCTGGCTACGTGGTGGTACAGCAGCCCTCCACTAAGACCTCGCTGCCAGGTGTCTTTGCCTGTGGTGACTTGGTGGATGACCACTACCAGCAGGCCATCACCGCTGCGGGCTCCGGCTGCCGCGCGGCCATTGATGCGGAACATTTCCTGGCTGAGAACCGTTAGTAATCACATGAGCAACATTAAAAACGTCACTACTGATTCCTTCCGCGCTGACGTCGTAGAGGCAGGCAAGCCAGTCGTCGTGGACTTCTGGGCCGAATGGTGTGGTCCGTGTAAGAAGCTGTCCCCGATCCTTGAGGAGGTCGCCGAAGAACTCGGTGAGGACGTCTCCGTAGTCAAGGTCAACGTGGATGAAGAACGCACTTTGGGTGCCATGTTCCAGATCATGTCCATCCCATCTGTGCTGATTTTCAAGGACGGCGAGAAGGTCGATGAGTTCGTTGGCTTGCGTTCCAAGGCCGACATCGTGGCGCAGGTAAAGAAACAGCTCTAACTGGTATTCTTTAACTCGTTGTTGGCGCACTGTAGTGCGCCTCCTTGATCACGAAAGGGGTAGGTGTGAACCGCGTTTTACGTGTAGGTGACCAGAGCGTTCGGGTCGCCGAAGCACGCGCAACCCTTGCCCGCCTCGGCCTGATGACTGACTACCAGGGGACGTTGTCCGACTGGAAGAAGCAAAAGTACTCCGAAGCCGATAAGCACTTTGATAGCGAGCTAGCGGAAGTACTTAAGGCCTTCCAGCAATCACGCGGCATTGTGCCCAGCGGCGATATCGATGAACTCACTTTGCGTGAACTGCGCCAAGCCTCCTACACCTTGGGTGCGCGCGTGCTGGCCTATGAGCCTGGCAACGTGCAGGTGGGCGACGATGTCTCCCAGTTGCAGCAACAGCTCCAGGAGCTCGGCTTCTACCAGGAGCGCATCGACGGCAATTTCGGTGCCCGCACCTATGCAGCGCTGGCGGAATACCAATTGAACTCTGGACTGCGCAGTGACGGAATTTGTGGCCCGGAGACCATCAACGCGCTCAACCTACTGGGTCGGCGCATCACCGGCGGATCAGCGCACAACATCCAAGAGCGCGAGCGCGTCCGCAACGCAGGGCCCCAATTGGCCGGCAAGCGCGTTGTCATCGATCCCAGCCTGGGCGGTTTCAACAAGGGCCGTACGGTCAAGGGCCGCTTTGGTGACATCACTGAGGAAGAGATCCTCTGGGATTTGGCCGAGCGAGTTGCTGGCCGCATGATTGCCGCCGGCATGGAGACCATCATCTCCCGCCCGCGTACCGATGATCCCTCTATTCATGATCGCGCCGACATTGCCAATGCCTTTGGCGCTGACTTGGTCATTTCGCTCGCCTGCGACGAGTACCCCACAGAGAAGGCCAATGGCGTAGCCACCTTCTACTTCGGTTCTGAGTCCGGTAACTCCTCGCTCATTGGTGAAACGCTCTCCGGCTTCATCCAGCGAGAGATCGTTGCCCGCACCGAGCTGGGCAACTGCCGCAACCACGGCCGCACCTGGGCGCTGCTGCGCCTGACCCAGATGCCGGTGGTGCAGGTCGTGCTGGGCTACCTAACCAGCCCCAAGGACGTGACTATTCTGGCCAACCCAGATCGCCGCGATGACATCGCCGAGGCCATCGTCGTCTCCGTCAAGCGCCTGTACCTTCTTGACGATGACACTGCCGTCACCGGCACCTACCGCTTCGACGAGCTGCTGCGCGCGGAGCGCTCTTCCTAACGGGCTTAGGGGGAACCATCCTGTATCTAGGCTAGGGCGCGGGCGAGGAGGTCCTCCACGGCGGCAGCCGTCAGCAGATCGAAAGCTGGGGGCAGCTCGAGTCGCAGGCGCGGGGTAATGGGGTGATCACGCTCCACCCTGAAACCGGCGGATTCCAGCGTTTCCACCGGTAATAGGCCAATACGGCCGGGCTTAGCCCGCAGGAGATTCTCGGCGGCGCGAGCATCGCGGTAACCAAAGGCCTCAACGGCGCTAGCTTCGCGGGAGGTGAGGTGCATGATGGTGGCATCGAGAAGCACCGCCTCCAGGCCCTTCGCCGCGCGGTGCGATTTCACGAAAAGCGAGGACACCAGCACCGCGTCCTCCGAGACGGGGGAGGTGGGTAGCTTCGCGGCACCGGGGGCAAGATCGGGCGGGCAAAAGAACACTGTGGCCTCATCACCCACGGTAAAACCGCACTCACCACAGCGCAGCAGCGTGGCACTGATCCATGCTTCCTTCTCGAAAACAGGATCAGCGACCGTGGTCTTCAGCTCCCAGAAGATGGATCGAGCCGCCAAGGGGTTGATGGCAACACCTTCCTTGACGGCCTGAACGAGCATGGTCAGCTAGCTGCTTTCCTTACCCTCAATGAGGGCCAGAATACGCTCGAAATCTTCCTGGTCGCCGAATTCGACGACCATCTTGCCTTTGCGCTTGCCCATGGTGACGGTGACCTTGGTGTCGAAGCGATCGGCCAAGCGCTCAGCGGAATCAGTAAAGAATTGCGGCTGCGGGGCGGCAGGTTTCTTGGTTGGCTTGGCCGGCTTACCGTCCCGCTTATACAGGGTGACGGCTTCCTCCGTAGCGCGCACGGACAGGCCCTCGGCCACAATGCGGTTGGCAATGAGCTCCATGGCTTCAGCATCCGGCAGGCCCAGTAGCGCGCGGGCATGGCCACCGGACAAGGTGCCAGCGGCAACGCGCTTCTGCACATTGACCGGCAGCTTGAGCAAGCGGATCATGTTGGTGACTTGAGGGCGGGAGCGGCCGATGCGATCAGCCAGCTCGTTCTGGGTCACGCCGAATTCTTCCAGCAGCTGCTGGTAGGCGTGAGCCTCTTCCAGCGGGTTGAGCTGTACGCGGTGGATATTCTCCAAAAGCGCGTCCCGCAGGAGGTCATCATCCTTGGTATCGCGCACAATGGCCGGGATGGTGGCCAGGCCCGCCTTGGAGGAGGCACGCCAGCGGCGCTCACCCATGATGAGCTCGAAGCCACCCTCCTCAGCGGGGCGCACAACGACCGGTTGCAGCAGGCCAAACTCCTTGATGGAGTGGACCAGCTCCGCCAGCTCATCCTCGTCGAAGACAGTACGTGGCTGCTTCGGGTTGGGCATGATATCCCCGACGGAGATCTCGCGGTACGTCGCACCAATCACCGAAGGCTTGGCCTGCCGCTTCTTCGAGCCAGAAGACTGCTGGATGGTGGGCGCTCCCTGCACCTTTTTCGGCGCAGATCCGTGAGCCCCGCCTGTCGAAGCGCCAAGGATAATGTCGGCCGCCGAATCCCCCAGGCGTGGTTTACGGGAGGGCGCACCCGGGCCGGACGGAATGAGCGCGGCCAGGCCCTTGCCTAGGCCGCCCTGGCGCTGCTCCGGCTTCTGCTCTGCCTTCTTATCTGCCACGGTGTCCTATCCTTCCAATTCCGCGAAAATCTCTGGGCTCACGCCAATGGCACCCGTGGTGGGGTGCGGTGTGTAGTCTCCGCGCTTATCCAACTCGCGCGCGGCGGCGGAGTAGGCGCGAGCACCCGTCGACGACGGGTCATAAGCGATAACTGTCTTACCATAGCCCGGCGCCTCCGAAACGCGAACGGAGCGCGGGATAACGTTGCCCAAAACGACGGCGCCGAATTGCTCGCGCACCTCATTGGCCACCTGTTCAGCCAGCTTGGTGCGGGCATCGAACATAGTCAGCAGCACGCCGGAAATGTGAAGGTCCTCGTTGAGGTGCTCCCGAATCATGGAAATATTGCCCAGCAGCTGGCCCACGCCCTCCAAGGCGTAGTACTCACACTGGATGGGAATAATAACTTCTTCTGCACACGTCATCGCATTGATGGTGAGCAGGCCTAGGGAAGGTGGGCAGTCGATAAAGACGTACTCAAAGCCGTGCTCCTCAAGGAAGCCGTTGTGCAGAGCGTCATAGAGGCGGAACTCGCGGCGAACCAGGGAGACCATTTCGATCTCTGCACCGGCGAGGTCGATGGTGGCTGGGATGCAGTAAAGGTTCTCATCGTCGGGAGAGTGCTGCATCGCATCCTCCGCGCTGCAGTCCCCCAACAAAACCTCATAGCTGGATTTAGTGCCGGAGGTGTGCTCCGCTCCTACTGCGGTGGAGGCATTGCCCTGCGGGTCCAAGTCGATCACCAGGACCTTCTTGCCGGCCTCAGCGAGCGCGGCGGCAAGGTTGACGGCGGAGGTGGTTTTACCCACGCCACCTTTCTGGTTCGCGATGGTGATAAGACGAGGATGAGTCATGCCGTCTACTTTAGTTCACGCGCGGGACACGGATAATCGTGGTGCCGTGGATGGTCATGACCTCGGCTTTTCCGCCGCCGGCGCGCTTGATATCAGCAGCATCGCGCTCCAGTTCCTCGTAGACAGAGGAACCCTTCAACGCGATCATCTCCCCGCCCTTGCGCACCAGCGGCAGGGACCACTTGGCCAGTTTGCCCAGCGGGGCCACGGCGCGGGAGGTGACGATGTCGGCACCCTTAACGGCCTTCTTGACCGGGCCCTCCTCGGCGCGGCCGCGAATGACGGTGACGTTATCCAGCCCCAGTAGGTCGACGACCTCGTTGAGGTAGGTCGAGCGTTTGAGCAACGGTTCGATGAGGGTGATCTTCAGATCAGGGCGCGCGATCGCGAGCGGGATGCCGGGCAGGCCGGCGCCACTGCCGACGTCGATAAGCGTGGCGCCCTGCGGCATGACTTCGGCGACCACGGCGCAGTTGATGAGATGGCGCTCCCAGAGGCGCGGGACCTCGCGGGGGCCTATAAAACCACGGGTGGACCCGTCCGTAGCCAGCGAATCGTGGTATTTCTGCGCGAGCGGCAGACGCGATCCGAAGACGTCAGACGGGTCCAGTGGCACAGTGTCGGACACAGATTCAGTCACTGTGAAAACTCCTGGGTTAAGTTCTAGTTGTTCTTGCGGCGCTGCTTCTTGGAGCGATTGTCCTTCTTGCGTGCGCCCGGCTTCGGAGCAGAGGTGCGCTTGAGCTCAGCCTTAGCGGCTGCCTCCTCTTCTTCCTCGCGGTCCATCTTGGCGTAGACGATGCGGGTCTGGAAGAAGGTCCACACGGTGTTGGCCAACATGTAGAAGAGAAGGCCGATGGGCCAGATGAAACCGGAGAACACCAGCATTGCCGGCATAAACCACAGCATCATCTTGTTCATCATGGCCATCTGCTGCTGCATCATCTCCGCATTCTGACCCTGTGGGGTAGCAGTCTTGCCGGCGGCGCGGCGAGCCTCCTGGCGGTTCAACGTCATGCGAGCGTTAAAGTGCGTCAGCGTCGCAATGATGGCGATGAGCGGCACGATGATGACGGCCGCCTGGGCGGTGGTGGTTTCCTTAACAATTTCCAGCCCCGAGTTGAGGCGCAGGTTGGCCACCAGCGGTACGCCAAAGATCTTCGCGTCCACGAACTGCTTCACCAGCTCGGGCTTGAAAATGTAGTTCGCAATGGAGGCGTTCATCTCCTCCGACATGGCGTCACCCGCCGGGTGGCCAATGCCACCGGCGACAGCAACAGTGCGGTCGAAGGAGCGCAGCACGTGGAACAGACCAATGAACATCGGGATCTGCGCGAACATAGGCAAGCAGCCCGCCACCGGGCGCACGCCAGATTCCTTGTAGATGCGCTGCATCTCCTGCGCCGCCTTGGTCTGGTCATTGGCGTACTTGGTGCGCAGTTCCTGGATTTGCGGCTGGATCTCCTGCATCTTGCGGGAGGAGCGCAGCTGCGTGATGGTCGGCTTGACCATGATGGCCTTAAGCGTCCACGTCAGAAGAACGATGGCAATGATCCAGGTTCCGCCCCATGCGGAATCAAGAACGAAGCTCAAGAGCCAATGCCAGAACCACAAGACGGCTGAAATTGGCCAATAGATGAAATTAAGCACGAGAGTTGTTTACCTCAGTTGTTGTTTGGTCGGTACCGGATCAAACCCGCCCGGGTGCCAGGGACCGCACTTGCATAACCTGGCAAGCGCCATGCCCGTCCCCTTGAAGGCTCCATGGATGGAAATGGCTTCGAGGGCATAGGCACTGCACGTCGGTTCAAAACGACAGGTGGAGACCATCTTAAGGCCTGACAAGTGCTTTTGGTAGAAGCGCACCCCGTGAACTAGGACTCTTCCGAAGCCGCGGGCTTCGGGAATCTCCTCACCTTGGGAGTTCAGATATCCCATGTGCGTAGCGCTTTGCGGATATCACGCTCAAGGCGCTCACTGGTGGCATCACCGCTGGCGGGCAAGGCGCGGATAACGATGTCAACGTTGGCGGGCAGCATTGTCCCTTTGACACCATCGCGCATGAGGGACATGCACACATGACGAAGCCGTCGGGAGGTGCGGTGGCGAACCACGGCATTCCCGACGGCCTTCGACACGATGAGACCGAACCGCGGCCCAGTGGCCGCGATGGCGTCTTCACCGTCATTAAAGCGCAAATGCACGACGACAGTGCGCGTGCCCGCCCGGCGCCCGCCCTTGATGGTCCTCCGAAATTGCCTCGGAGATGTGAGCTTGTGCTGGGCTGGAAGCATGAATTAAGCGGTGAGCTTAGCGCGACCCTTCTTGCGACGAGCGGCGACGATGGCGCGGCCGGCGCGGGTGCTCATGCGGGTACGGAAGCCGTGCTTGCGAGCACGACGACGGTTGTTCGGCTGGAAGGTACGCTTACCCTTTGCCACGATTAACTCCTTGAAGTTGTTGGTGGATGGCACAGCTTCGCGCCACTGGTGGCGCTGGGCTTAAACATCCACTGATGAATGGTGTACGTGGGGATAAGGCTTCGCACTTTAAGCGCCGTGAGGCGTGGCGAGGCATTCCCACATGCAACATGTGCACCATGCACTGTTGCGATAGACCATCACAGGTTACGTGACAGATAGTGCGCGAAACAAATCGACACACTGGGTGTCCCCGAAATTACAAAGATGTTTTTATCCGCAGCTAGAACGCCACTTTTTGCCCACATGCTGCGCGGCAAGCGCCGCCTCCTGCCGTCCACCCACCGCGCTAGGCGCCACTGTGTCAAGCGCGCATAAAAGCGCGTTAGACAGCGCCCTTATAACGCGGTACAACTGAGGAATCTAATTCCACAGTCACCCACAGAATGTGGATAACTCTCAATCATAACTTGAGACTTTTGCTGTTTGCGCAGGTCAACTGCGTTAAGGAGCCAATTCATAGTTATCCACAGCCATGAGATAGGCTGTGGATAAACCACCTATTCACACCTGTGGATAACTTTGTGGAAACCGAGGTTACGCGCTAAAACATCGTGTGGAATCTCCGGTGGAAATCACAAACTTCTTGTGATTTCTCGTTCCGTATCTCTTTCTTATCCATCCGTCCATCCCCGATTCTCACCCAGAGTCACGCAGTAAATATTTGGTTCTCAAGGCCACTTCTTCCCAGAATCAAATAGGTGTGGCCGCCTCTTCGGCAGCACCGCGTGAACTCTAACTACACAGAAGGTAGGCGTTGTGTCCGATCCGCAAGCAGCCCTCCGGGCCAGCTGGAAAGCTGTGGTCAGTGATTTGCTGGCTCAGTCCGAGCAACCAAGCTCGGATGTCCCCAACTTCTCCCATAGCCAGCGCCTCAACCTCCAACTCGTCGAGCCCATCATGATCGGTGATGGCTATGCGTTGATCGCCGCGCCACACGAGAACGCCAAAACTGTCATCGAAACTGAACTAGGGGAATACATCACCCGCGCTCTATCGCAGCACATGGGTCGCCCCTGTTCTTTGGCCGTGACCATTGCGGCACCCCCGCAGCCGGCACCACAGGAAGAGCCTCCAGCACCCGCACCTCAACGCCCTATCCAAACCGAGGCTCCCGAGCACGGCATGGGGCACCAGGCGCAGGCTTTCCAGCAGCCCACACCGCCCGCTCCAACCTCCCAGCCAGAAACACCAAGCCACCATCAGCCGCGCTCATGGGAGACTGCGCATTCCCCAGCCAGCCTCGATGAATTGGCGCAACACTACAGCGAGCAACAAAGCACCGCACCCAGTGGCTACCCCGAAGCAGCCGGGGCACGGATCCCGCGGGAGGAGCCAGCGCACAACCCGAACCGAGAAAAGTCTCTCAACCCGAAGCACACCTTTGAGAACTTCGTCATCGGTTCCTCCAACCGCTTTGCTAACGGCGCCGCCGTGGCCGTCGCGGAAAACCCCGCGCGCGCCTATAACCCACTCTTTATTTGGGGCGGTTCCGGCCTCGGCAAAACGCACCTGCTGCACGCAGCCGGCAACTACGCCCAGGTCCTGCACCCGGGACTGCGCGTGAAATACGTGTCCTCGGAGGAATTCACCAACGACTACATCAACTCCCTGCGTGATGACCGCCAGGAATCCTTCAAGCGCCGCTACCGCAACCTGGACATCCTCATGGTCGATGACATCCAGTTCCTAGAAGGCAAAGAGTCCACCCAGGAGGAGTTCTTCCACACCTTCAATGCGCTGCACCAGGCCAACAAACAGATCATTTTGTCCTCCGACCGTCCACCGAAGCAGCTGACCACACTGGAAGATCGCCTCCGCACGCGCTTCGAGGGCGGATTGATTACGGATATTCAGCCGCCAGACCTAGAGACGCGCATCGCTATCCTCATGAAGAAGGCCTCCGCGGACGGCACAGACGTCGATCGCTCGGTTCTCGAGCTCATCGCCTCTCGCTTTGAATCTTCGATCCGCGAGCTCGAAGGTGCGCTCATCCGCGTTTCTGCCTATTCCTCTCTGGTCAACGAGCCGATCAGTTTGGAGATGGCGGAGATTGCTCTGCACGATCTGGCCCCGGATTCTGCAGATCGCCAAATCACCGCGGCAGCCATCATCGAGGTGACCGCGGATTACTTCAACATCGACGTGGATACCTTGCGCGGTTCTGGTAAGAAACGCGCCGTGGCTCACGCCCGTCAGCTAGCGATGTATCTGTGTCGCGAACTCACTGAGCTCTCCCTGCCAAAGATTGGTGACCAGTTCGGCGGCAAGGACCACACCACCGTCATCTATGCGGACCGCAAAATCCGTAAGGAGATGACTGAGAACCGGAATACCTACGACGAGATCCAGGCGCTGACCCAGCGCGTGAAGAACCACAACCAGCGTTAGCACCACGCAACGCTTGGCGACGCCCCTCCCACCTTCCCCGCAGCAACCTCCCCCGCGGGTGTGGGCAGGGGCGTCTTTGCGATCCGCCAAAAAGTTATCCACACCGTTATTCACAGCTGTGTAATTCCATTGTTGTAATTTGTAGATCCTTGTCACATTTTCTTCTTCCACAGCAGATCAGAGGGCACATCGCCCTTGTGGTTAACCCTGTGATCAGCAGGGATAGATCTGGGGATGGATTGTGGATAACTTTGACCCCGACCCAGTTACTCACATTTCTTGTCATTTGATCACAGTGATCCCACACCCTGACTCACAGATCGATTCGCGGCTCAGAGCTTGGCTTTTGCTAGGTTGTCCACAGATCCCACAGCGCTTATTACTACTCCTATTTTGTTTTCTCCCTAACTAAGAAGAAAAAGGATGTGTGTGATTCGTTGGCGCCCGGCCTGACCGCACGCCCTCATCGAGAGCACAGAAGGTAAATGACAAAATCCTGTGCTTCGGCGCTGATCCTGTAAGTTGGAGTGAGCTTGCAAGAATCTTCCATCCGCAACTAGAGGAGCGTCTCACCACCATGGAGCAGTCCGTGTCATTTCGCGTTGCCAAAGATGACCTCGCCAACGCCGTAGCGTGGGTCGCGCGCAGCCTTCCCTCGAAGGTCACCCAGCCGGTACTGCGCGCCATGCTGATCACCGCGGATGACAATGGTTTGGAATTCACCGGCTTCGACTACGAAGTTTCCACCCGTGTGCGTATCGCCGGCATGGTGGATGAGCCGGGACGCATCGCCGTGGCCGGTAAGTTGCTTTCCGACATCGTTGCTTCCTTGCCCAACAAGGAAATCGAGATGACCCAGGAAGACAACAAAGTTCTGTTGACCTGTGGTTCCTCCCGTTTCGAGCTGCCGCTCATTCCGCTGGATGATTACCCTCAGCTCCCTGTTTTGCCGGAGGTCACCGGCACCATTAACCCGCAGCTCTTCGTGGAGGCCATCAGCCAGGTCGTTGCGGCTGCCGGCAAGGATGACACCCTGCCGATGCTCACAGGTGTGCACATCGACATCAATGGTTCCCACGTGGAAATGACGGCGACGGACCGTTTCCGCCTGGCCATGCGCACCTTCGAGTGGGAGCCGGTATCTCCTGATGTCCAGGCCAAGCTTCTTGTCCCGGCCAAGACGCTGCAGGAGACTGGCCGCTCCTTGGACACGCACCTCAACATCCCGGTAGAAATTGCCGTGGGCACTGGTGACAACATCGCTGCGGAAGGCCTTTTTGGCCTGCATGCGGATAACCGCGAGACCACGACCCGCATGTTGGACGCGGATTTCCCCAACGTGGCACCGCTGCTGCCCAAGACCCACAGCGCCATGGCCAGCATTGAGGTTGCTCCGCTCCAGGAAGCGATTCGCCGCGTCTCGCTGTTGACGGATCGCAACGCTCAGATCCGCATGGAGTTCAGCGAAGGTGAGGTGACCTTGGCGGCCGGTGCGGACTCTGGTCGTGCAAGCGAGACCTTGCCGTGCGCCTTCAACGGCCGTGAGGATTTTGTTATTGCCTTCAACCCGTCCTACCTCAAGGATGGTTTGGCTGTGGTTCACACGGACCGCGTGGTCTTTGGCTTCACCGAACCTTCGCGCCCGGCAATCATGATTCCGGAACCGGAAGAGCTGCCGGTAGCCAACGAAGACGGCTCTTTCCCGACCCCGGAGACTGATTTCACCTACCTCTTGATGCCAGTGCGCTTGCCAGGCTAGGCCATATGTATATTCGCGATCTCGATGTCAGGGACTTCCGCTCCTGGCCCGAGCTCACCCTCAGGCTGAAACCGGGAATTACCTTGTTTGTCGGCCGCAACGGTTTCGGCAAGACCAATATCGTCGAGGCCATCGGGTATACCGCGCATCTATCCTCACACCGTGTGGCCCACGATGCCCCCCTCGTGCGCCAGGGCGCACACAATGCTCGTATCTCCGCCACGGCGGTGAACCAGGGCAGAGAGCTCACTGCGCACCTACTGATCAAACCCCACGCGGCCAACCAGGCGCAGATCAACCGTACGCGCCTGAAATCCCCGCGTGAGCTACTAGGCGTGGTGAAAACCGTGTTGTTTTCCCCCGAGGATTTATCGCTCGTACGCGGCGAACCGGCAGCGCGCCGCCAGTATCTGGATGACATCATTGCCTCGCGCACGCCGCGTTTGGCTGGTGTGAAGGCCGATTATGACAAGGTGCTCAAGCAGCGGAATGCGTTGTTGAAGTCGGCGTCGCCAAGCTTGCGCCGCGGCTACAGCGACAGTGATGGTGCCTCGGCGCTGGCGACTCTCGACGTGTGGGATACACAGCTGTCTTCCCTCGGCGCGCAGGTGATTCAGGCACGCCTTGCGCTTGTCGACGAACTCCGCGAGCTCATCCCCGCCGCCTATGCCGGGCTTGCCCCGGAATCGCGGCCGGCGAATATTGAGTACAAGTCCACGGTGGATATTTCTGATCCTGAGGTCATCGAGGCCATGATGCTCACCGAACTCGCTAGCAAGCGCCAGCGCGAGATCGAACGCGGTATCTCGCTTGTTGGCCCGCACCGCGATGACCTGCTGCTTAATCTAGGAGCGAGCCCTGCCAAGGGCTTTGCCAGCCACGGCGAGACCTGGTCCTATGCCATCTCCCTGCGGTTGGCGGAGTTCAACTTGTTGCGCCAGGACGGCACTGATCCGATCCTCATCCTCGATGATGTCTTCGCTGAGCTGGACGCCAAACGCCGCGAAAAGCTCGTTCACCTCGCGGCAGGTGCGGAACAGGTGCTCATCACCGCAGCTGTGGATGAGGATCTGCCCGGCAACTTGCAGCCCATCGAACGTTTTACGGTCACGGTCTGCGATACCGATGAGGGCCGAATCTCCGAGATCGCTCCGTATACGGCGGGCGGTGACGAGGATGACTGAACAAGACTTTGATCCGGTTAAGGCGCTTTTTGAGCGCACGCGGAACAATTCCAAAAATCCGCCGAAGCTCAATAAGCCGGCGCCCAAAATGAACTTAGCCCAGACATCTTCAGAGAAGCAGCCAAAGCCCTATCAGCGTGGTCGGCCGAGCGGTCCCGATGGCCGTCGCAGGCGACGGAGCCTCGAGATCCCTAGCCTCGGCGCGCAGATCCAACGAGAGATTGGCAAGCGCGGCTGGGAACACGAATTGGCCCATGGCTGGGTCATGGGCAATTGGGAAAACCTCGTCGGCGAGCGCATTGCTGCGCATACGCAACCGCTCAACATCAAAGAGCAGGTTGTCTACGTGGCGTGTGATTCCTCCAGCTGGGCTACCGAGTTGCGCTACCTGCAGCGCCCCATCTTGCAAAAAATTGCGGATCGCCTGGGCCCAGACGTGGTGGTTAAGCTGCACATTCAGGGTCCTAAGCAGCACCGGAATTACGAGGGCCGCCAATGGGTCAAGCCGCAGGGTTCGCAAGATACCTACGGCTGATTTTCGGCGACCGCGAAATTCACGCAAATTTGGGGCTCTCACGGGCGTGCAGTGCCCTTGCGTGGGGGGACACAGTGTAGAATGGCTAGAGTCTTAGATTTAGCTCTAGCCAAAAGGAGAACACGAATCCGTGGCTGAACAACACGCATATGATGCGGGGTCAATCACAATTCTGGAGGGCCTCGAGGCCGTCCGTAAGCGCCCCGGTATGTACATCGGCTCCACCGGTGCCCGTGGCCTGCACCACCTGATTTGGGAGATCGTTGACAACTCCGTCGATGAGGCGATGGCAGGTTATGCCGACAAGGTCATCGTCACCCTCCGTGAGGATGGCGGCATCGAGGTCATCGATAACGGCCGTGGTATCCCGGTGGAGATGCACGCCTCTGGCGTTCCCACCGTCCAGGTGGTCATGACCCAGCTGCATGCCGGCGGTAAGTTCGACTCTGAATCTTATGCCGTGTCCGGTGGTCTGCACGGCGTGGGTATCTCCGTGGTCAACGCTTTGTCCACCCGTGTGGAGGCGGACATCAAGCGCGATGGTAAGCACTGGTACCAGAACTTCAACAATGCCATCCCCGATGAGCTTGTCGAAGGCGATAATGCTCGCGGTACCGGTACCACCATTCGCTTCTGGCCGGACCCGGAAATTTTCGAAACCGTCGAGTTTAATTACGACACGATCGCTCGCCGCCTGCAGGAGATGGCCTTCCTGAACAAGGGCCTGACCATTGTGCTGCGTGACGAGCGCGCTATCTCCAAAGAACAGGCCGAGCTAGAGGAGATCGCCGAAGCCGGCGACTCCGCCGTGAGCCTGAGCTCCCTCGATGAGAAGGAAAAGTCCGACAAGGACGGCGAGGATAGCGAGGAGAAGACTTCCAAGAAGAACAAGGAAGTTATTTATCACTATCCGAACGGCCTGCAGGACTATGTTGAGCACCTCAACAAGACCAAGACCGCCATTCACCCCACCATCGTTGCCTTCGACGTCAAGGGTGAGGACCACGAGGTCGAAATCGCACTGCAGTGGAACCAGGGCTACAAGGAATCCGTCCACACCTTTGCCAACACCATCAACACCCATGAGGGTGGTACGCACGAGGAAGGCTTCCGCGCTGCGCTGACCTCCCTGATGAACCGCTACGCCAAGGAGCACAAGCTCCTCAAGGAAAAGGATGGCAACCTTTCCGGCGATGACTGCCGTGAAGGCCTTGCTGCCGTTATTTCCGTCAAGGTGGCGGACCCACAGTTCGAGGGTCAGACTAAGACCAAGCTTGGTAACTCGGAAATTCGTGGTTTTGTCCAGCGTTCCGTCAACGAGCACCTCAATGATTGGTTCGACGCCAACCCGGCTGAGGCAAAGGTCATCATCAATAAGGCCGTGTCCTCCGCGCACGCCCGTGTGGCCGCACGCAAGGCTCGTGAGCTCGTGCGCCGTAAGTCTGCCGGTGACCTCGGCGGCCTGCCGGGCAAGCTAGCGGATTGCCGCTCCAAGGACTCGAAGCGCACTGAGCTTTATATCGTGGAGGGTGACTCCGCAGGCGGTTCCGCTAAGGGCGGCCGCGATTCCATGTTCCAGGCCATCCTGCCGCTGCGCGGCAAGATCCTCAACGTGGAAAAAGCCCGCATGGACAAGGTTCTGAAGAACGCTGAGGTCCAGGCCATCATTACCGCCCTGGGTACCGGCATCCACGAAGAGTTTGATATTTCCAAGCTGCGCTACGACAAGATTGTGCTCATGGCCGATGCCGACGTGGACGGCCAGCACATCGCCACGCTTCTGTTGACTCTGCTCTTCCGTTTCATGCCGCAGCTGGTGGAGGATGGCCACGTCTTCCTGGCTAATCCGCCGCTGTACAAGTTGAAGTGGGCGAAGGGCCAGCCGGGCTACGCCTTCTCCGATGCCGAGCGCGATGAGCAGCTCGCCGAGGGCCTGGAAGAGGGCCGCAAGATCAACAAGGATGACGGTATCCAGCGCTACAAGGGTCTGGGTGAGATGAACGCCGCCGAGCTGTGGGAGACCACCCTGGATCCGACCACCCGCGTGCTCCGTCGCGTGGACTTGGAGGATGCTCAGCGCGCCGACGAGCTCTTCTCCATCCTCATGGGTGATGACGTGTCTGCTCGCCGCTCCTTCATTACCCGCCGCGCGAAGGACGTCCGCTTCCTTGACGTCTAAGCGCTAGGTAAAACCCGCAAAGACCAGCACCTCATATGAGGCGCTGGTCTTTTTTCGTCATCAAGCGCGCTCTTAGACAGTGCCCATGTGGCGCTGCAGAACGCGGCCGATGGTCGCCACGTTAGGTTCCAAGATGGAGGAGGCTTTGCCGCGCAGTGACTTGTAGGTGCGAGCGATGCCAGGAGCCTTTACGTCCTCAGCGGCTTTGTCCGCAGTAGTCAAGATGACCTCTGTAACCTCAGCGCTGCGTCCGTCCAGGTAGGTGCCGAAGTCAGACTGCTCAGAGCCCTCGAATTCCTTCCAGTAGGAATCCAGGCTGTTAAGCAGCTCCGGGAGCATCTGGTGGATTCCCTTGGATAAGACCTTAGAATCTGCCTTCTTTGCGGCGGCTAGAGCGCCCTTGAAGGCCATTCCGGAAATGCCAGAGAGCGAAGAGACGGTGTCATCGGCGGCCGTGGCCAAGTCCGCCACCACGGCGTTGCGGGTAGGGGATTGGAGAAGCTGGGTGAGGTTTGTCATACAGGCGAGCTTACTGTGCCGGTGCGCTGGATCCTGCCTTGAGCGCGGCGAGCTGGTCAGCAATCTCCGGGAAACCATTGGTGCGGGCAAGGCGCTCGAGGTCAAAGTCGAGGCCACCTTCGTAGAGGCGGTTGTTCTCGGAAGAACCGGAGGAGCCGGCCATCCCGATTTGGGCGGCAAACTCGTCCACCTGGGCGCGCAGTGCCGGGACATTATCCACTACCAACTTGAGCAGTGCTGCTGCGGCGGCGATGCTACCGCCGATGATGAGCGTCATGTCGATCGGCGTGGAACCGGTCAGGGAGGAGCCTGCTTCGCCCTGCTGGAAGTTGGGGTTCTTGTTGTTTTGCCAGTCATTGTCAGCAGTCTTAGCACCCGCAGCCGGCGTCGCGGCAGTGGCGAGGGTAGTGGCAACGACACCAGCGGCTAGAAACTTCTTCAAAGACTTCGAAGGCATAGGGGATTCCTTTCTACAAGGGAATAGAGACTTCTTTATCATGTTTAACTTACATAACTTCTGCAACAGAAAGATAGACCTCCGTGCAAAATCGCGCGAATTCTTCGTTCTTTCCACTCAGAGCGGGGACCGCGCGCAAGACTGTTTCTAGTGATTCTGCCGCCGCAGAGCGGCTGCCATGAACGGAAATTCCCTCAATGGTGGCCGTGCTCGCTGCCGCCGCGGCGGCCAGGGCGGCAAAGTTTATAACCCGCACCCGATAGGCCTGGCAGAACTCCCGCGCGACGAGGAGCAGCTGTTCTGCGCTCATTGACGCCCTCCCCGGGCTTGGCGGATCTCCGCTTCTAATTCTGAACGCCCAGGCAGCAGCCGGCGCGCGGTGTCCTGCACGGCGGCATCCGAGAGGGTTCGTGCTGCTGCCGCAACGATGGCGCGGACCACCGTCTCGTGCTTGGAGGTTCCTTGCGCGGAGGCCAGCAGGGTCAGCGCGTGGTCTTGTTCCGGGGTCAGGCGCAGTGTCATAGCCATAGCGCGAATGGTATCACTGTGATACCACAGCCGTGCCACAAACGGCCTTATACGGCCCTAAACGGTAGGATTGGGCGCTATGAGTGACAATAACGGTGATCTTTTCGATCGCATCCAACCAATTGACATCAATGAGGAAATGGAGTCGAGCTACATCGACTACGCCATGTCCGTCATTGTCGGCCGCGCCCTGCCAGAGGTGCGTGACGGTCTTAAGCCGGTTCACCGCCGCATCCTCTACGCCATGTATGACTCCGGCTACCGCCCGGACCGCGGCTATGTAAAGTCCGCCCGCCCGGTCTCGGACACGATGGGTCAGTTCCACCCGCACGGTGACTTCGCTATTTATGCCACCCTCGTGCGCTTGGCCCAGCCGTGGAACATGCGCTACCCGCTGGTCGACGGCCAGGGTAACTTCGGCTCCCGCGGTAATGACGGCCCGGCAGCTATGCGTTATACCGAGTGTCGTATGACGCCCTTGGCCATGGAAATGGTGCGCGATATCCGCGAAAATACCGTCGACTTCGCGCCGAACTACGACGGTAAGACGCAGGAGCCGACTATCCTGCCCTCCCGCGTTCCGAACCTGCTGATGAACGGCTCCGGCGGTATCGCTGTCGGTATGGCCACGAACATTCCGCCGCACAACCTCAACGAGTTGGCGGAAGCCATTTACTGGTTGCTGGATAACCCGAATGCTTCTGAGGAAGAAGCCTTGGCCGCCTGCATGGAACGCGTCAAGGGCCCAGATTTCCCGACTGCGGGCCTCATTGTCGGTGATCACGGCATCAAGGATGCCTACACCACCGGCCGCGGCTCCATCCGCATGCGCGGCGTGACCTCCATTGAGGAGGTGGGCAACCGCCAGACCATCGTTATCACTGAGCTGCCTTACCAGGTCAACCCGGACAACATGATCTCCAATATTGCGGAGTCTGTGGTCAACGGCAAGATCGCCGGAATCGCCAAGATTGAGGATGAATCCTCTGACCGTGTGGGCATGCGCATCGTGGTCACCCTCAAGCGTGACGCCGTAGCCCGCGTTGTCCTTAATAACCTGTACAAGCACTCCCAGCTGCAGACCTCCTTCGGCGCTAACATGCTTTCCATCGTGGATGGCGTGCCGCGCACCCTGCGCCTGGACCAAATGCTGAGCTACTACGTGGCTCACCAGATTGAGGTCATCGTCCGCCGGACCCAGTTCCGCCTCGATGAGGCCGAGAAGCGCGCCCATATCCTGCGCGGTCTGGTCAAGGCGCTCGACATGCTCGATGAGGTCATCGCGCTCATCCGCCGTTCCCCGACGGTGGATGAGGCACGCGAGGGCCTGATGCAGCTTCTCGGCGTCGACGAGATCCAGGCCGATGCCATCCTGGCCATGCGTCTGCGTCGCCTGGCCGCTCTGGAGCGTCAGAAGATCATTGATGAGTTGGCGGAGATCGAGGAGATCATCGCAGACCTCAAGGACATTCTGGCCCGCGACGAGCGTCAGCGTCAGATCGTTCACGATGAGCTGGAGGAAATCGTCGAGAAATACGGCGATGAGCGTCGCACCCAGATTGTCGCTGCCTCCGGAGACGTTTCCGATGAGGACCTCATCGCCCGCGAGAACGTCGTGGTCACCATCACCGCTACCGGCTACGCCAAGCGCACCAAGGTGGATGCCTACAAGGCACAGAAGCGTGGCGGCAAGGGCGTGCGCGGCGCGGAGCTCAAGCAAGACGATATTGTCAAGAACTTCTTCGTCTGCTCCACGCACGACTGGATCCTGTTCTTCACCAACTTCGGCCGCGTCTACCGCCTCAAGGCCTACGAGCTCCCGGAAGCTGGGCGCACCGCCCGCGGTCAGCACGTGGCCAACCTGCTGGAGTTCCAGCCGGAGGAGAAGATCGCCCAGGTCATCCAGATTCAGTCCTACGAGGACGCTCCGTACCTGGTCCTTGCTACCCAGCAAGGCCGCGTGAAGAAGTCCCGCCTCACCGACTACGAGTCCGCGCGTTCCGCCGGTCTCATCGCCATCAACCTCAACGAGGGCGATGCGCTGATCGGCGCTCAGCTGGTCAACGAGGGCGATGACATCCTGCTTACCTCTGAGCAGGGTCAGGCCATCCGCTTTACTGCCGACGACGACCAGCTCCGCCCGATGGGCCGCGCTACCGCCGGCGTGAAGGGCATGCGTTTCCGCGGCGATGACCAGCTGCTGTCCATGTCTGTTGTCAACGACGGCCAGTTCCTCCTGGTTGCCACCTCCGGCGGTTACGGCAAGCGCACCGCGATTGAGGAGTACACCCCGCAGGGCCGCGGTGGCCTCGGCGTGATGACCTTCAAGTACACCCCGAAGCGCGGCAAGCTCATTGCGGCCATCTCCGTCGACGAAGACGACGAGATCTTCGCCATTACCTCTGCCGGTGGCGTTGTCCGCACCGAGGTCAACCAGATCCGTCCGAGCTCCCGCGCCACTATGGGCGTTCGCCTGGTTAACCTGGCTGATGACGTCGAGCTGCTGGCCATCGACCGCAACGTTGAGGACGATGGTGAGGAAGACGCCCAGGCAGTAGCCAAGGGTGAGAAGTCCGTGGAAGACGTCAAGCCTGAGCACCTCAAGTCTGGCGAAGACTCCCAGCAGGACGAAGCTGACAGCAAGGATGCCGATAAGGACGAGGAGTAACCCATGATTGGACGAGAGCTTCACCTCGCCCGGATTTCGCCCATGTCGGCGTTCCGCGTTGGCTTGGCCATGTCCCTCGTCGGCCTCGTGGCCTGGCTCATCGCCGTGTGCTTGTTGTACGTCGGCCTTGACCAGGCAGGCATCTGGGATTCCTTCAATAGCCTCGTCGGCGGTGTCGGCGGCGGCTTTGAGGTTTCCTTCGGGTTGGTCGTCTCTGCGGCCGCACTGTTTGGTGCCATTATTGCTGTGCTGATGACCATCTTGGCGCCCCTGATGGCTGTCATCTACAACGCCATCGTGGACGTCTTTGGTGGATTCAAGATTCGACTGCAAGACGAACCGATTAACTAGCGATTATCACCGCGAAAAACTACATATGACCTGGCGATTTGTAATAGATCGCCGGTCCTATGTAGAGTTACTACTCGTTCCGGTCAAGGGCCTATAGCTCAGTCGGTTAGAGCGCATCGCTGATAACGATGAGGTCGCTGGTTCGATTCCAGCTAGGCCCACCACGGAACAATGGGGCATTAGCTCAATTGGTAGAGCATCTGCTTTGCAAGCAGAAGGTCAGGAGTTCGATTCTCCTATGCTCCACAGCATAAGTGGAAGGCGCTCGGCGGAAACGCTGGGCGCCTCTTGCGTTGGCTCCTTGACCCTAGGGGGGTTAGGTCGGGTTAACCGCTTAAGGGACATTTCGTGTGGCTCGATGGGCTCCGGGATAAGCAGGCTTCGCCACCATATGCCGGAGACTCTCTCGAGCAGCTGGCTGGGTGAGCAAGGGGAAGAAAAGAACCCTAGAGCCGTTTATATGAATCGAGGGCTGCTGACCTTTGCTTCGCGAGTTTGGCATGAGCAGCGAGCTACCAATTGCTCCAGCACCCATCTTAATTCAAACATGCGTTCGACCTCCTTGCCTTATTCGTGTCATTGCTCTCTTGAAGGTCCAGTGGGCTATGTACAATCAGCGGCGTGCATAACTCGTTAACTTCTGTTGAAATCTGCGCTGGCGCCGGCGGTCAAGCTTTGGGTCTCGAAAACGCTGGTTTTGAGCATTTGGTTGCAGTAGAGATCGACGAGTTTGCCGTTCAAACCCTTCGCGTTAACCGACCGCATTGGAATGTTGTTGAAGCAGATGTCCTCGAATTCGATCCTGAGCCTTATGTAGGAGCGGATCTCTTTGCTGGTGGTGTCCCATGCCCACCCTTCTCTATCGCAGGACAGCAACTTGGTGAAGACGATGAACGTGACCTCTTTCCCCGCGCTTTGGAAATGATCAAGCAGATAGATCCACGCGCTGTAATGCTGGAAAACGTTAAGGGCCTAGGGCAAAAGCGGTTTGAAGAATATCGTGCTCGCATCATCACTCGTCTGGAGCAAATGGGGTACAGCGTCTTTTGGAAGCTGCTTCAAGCTGCTGACTATGGAGTTCCCCAGCTTCGGCCGCGGTTTATTCTGGTCGCAGTCAAAGAAGAATACGCTCCCTACTTCTTCTGGCCGCCAGCGAACTGGCAATGGAAGACCGTGGGCGAAGCTTTAGAAATACTTATGGGACAAAATGGTTGGACAGGTGCCGCAGAGTGGGCTAAAAAGGCGAACAAGGTAGCGCCAACTCTGGTTGGAGGGTCCAAGAAGCACGGCGGCCCCGATGTTGGACCCACAAGAGCCAAAGCTGCTTGGAAAGAACTCGGAGTAAAAGGAACTTCAATTGCCGAGACTGCTCCTGAAGAAGATTTCCCAACTAACCTCGACAAGGACTTACCACGTCTCACTGTTCAGATGGGCGGCGTGATTCAGGGATTCCCTCAAAACTGGATTTGGCAGGGGAAGAAGACCGCGCAATGGCGGCAGGTCGGTAATGCTTTCCCACCCCCTGTGGCTGAGGCCGTCGGCTCGCGGATCGCTGCGGCATTAAATAAAGAACCACTACCTGATGGTGTTTACGCTGCTGAACCAACTCGCGTACCAGATTCACTAAGGTTCTAACTATGACTCAACCAGCCTTAATTACAGCTACACGTAAACAGTTTCACCAGCAATTAATTGATTCGGGTGTGTTGGCTCTCACTGACACGCCAAGTGGAGAAAGGATCGCTTCCAATGCTGATAGAGGTCAGCGCGCCAGTAAAGTACTTTCGGCACACATTGCGCGTCAGCTCAATGTTCCTTTAGTTCAAGGTAAGGGCGCCGGACAATCGACGGGGGCAAATTTTGAAAAAGCTGTGCAAACGTTCCTAGCAGCGACATTTCCTTATATGCAAACAGTTCGTCCCGGGGATTGGATGGTTCAAAATTTAGGTAACTCTAGACGTCAAGACCATCTTGCCCGTTATGAGCCGTATCGTCACTTGGCTGAACTTGCCGAAGCCGTAAAGCAGCATCCGGAACTTGGCGCTGCGCTCGGAAATAGCTACGTCATATCTCCTGATGTTGTAGTTATCCGCAGTGCAGCCTCCGATAATGTTATTAACGCAGACTTGCCGATTGTTGATAAAGAACAAGCACTGCTGTCCCCTTTCCGTGCTTCCAACGGTGAAACACCCGGATTCATACATGCCGTGGTCTCTTGCAAGTTCACTATGCGCTCAGACCGCTCCCAGAACACCCGCTCTGAAGCTTTAAACCTAATACGCAATCGCAAAGGCCGAGCACCCCACATTGTTGCTGTGACTGCTGAACCAACAATGAGCCGTATTGCGTCCTTGGCGCTCGGCACAGGTGATGTAGACATGGTCTACCACGTAATGCTGCCTGAACTTCAACAAGCAGTCTCAGAGGTAGGTTCAGACGATGCTAAGGAACTCATGCGCACCTTGTTAGAAGGTAATCGACTGAGAGACATCGCGGATCTACCTTTAGACTTAGCTGTTTAAAGCTACCAAATCTTACCTAGCAGCTAAGGGGCAAGTGAACCGCATACTGCTGACGGCTTGAGTTACCTAATTGGCTGTTTCGTGCACTATCGCCTGAAGTACTGCCTTCCCGCCTGGGGATTGGGGATGAGGCGGTCGAGGCTTACAGGCTCGAGGCCCTTCGCGCGAAGCCCGTCGATGACGCAGTCTGCGGCTCCTACGGTCGTGGTGTGGATGTCGTGCATGAGGACGATGGAGCCGGCCTGTGCGCCGTTGACTGCGGCCTCGCAGACGTGCTCAGAATTGCGGTCCTTCCAATCCACGGTGTCGACGGACCACAGGGCTTGTGCCTGGCCGTTAGCCTTTGCAGCGGCCTCTACAGTGCCGTTGGTGGCACCGTACGGGGGACGCATCCACCGAGGGTTCTCACCCGTCGCTGCCTTGATGGCGGCGGCACCGGCCTTGATTTCGCCGTCCACGTCGCTGGGGGAGAGCTTGTTGAGCTCACGGTGGGTTGCGGTGTGGTTTCCCACGGTGTGGCCCTCAGCCTTCATGCGGCGTAGCAGCTCCGGGTGCGTGGAGGCGCTGGGGGCTAAAACCATGAAGCTGGCGTGGGCGTCCTTGGCCTTCAGGGTATCGAGGAGCTGAGCAGTCAATTCACCAGGCCCATCGTCATAGGTGATGGCCACGCAATTGGAACAGGTGGCATCAGCAACCGACTGCGACTGCTGTTTGCCGGTCGGCGCGGGCTTCCCAGCCGGACGCGAGGAGCCTGCAAAGACTGGGCTGCTCTGAAGCTCCTTGGGAAGAGCATCGTAGGCGTCCTGTTCTAGTCGTTGAATGTCCTTCTGGACGTCGGGGAGTTGGGGGAGTGCGGGAAACTCCGCTGCCGCAGTAGCGGTGCCAGGCAGGGCCGTGGCTGCCGCAAGGGTGATGAGGGAGCGAACAAGAACACTTTTTCGGCGCATGACAACCTTCCACAGACTTTTTCAGACCCCTTATTGTCTGCCCGGTGAAGGTGGATTATCCCTAGTGACACGCAACTAGAGTGAAAGAAGTTAACTCCTGAGGTTTTGCTAGACCCGTCCAGGGGGTGATTTCGCTGCTTCTACTGGGAGGAGTACGCTCTACAGGTATTGGGGCATTAGCTCAGTTGGTAGAGCGTTGCGTTCGCAATGCAAAGGTCAGGGGTTCGATTCCCCTATGCTCCACAGGGCGCTCACATGGTGAGCGCCCTTTAGCTTTGCCGGGGGTTGACTTATTCGGCGGCCTTGAAGCGCTTGACCAGGATGATGTGGCCATCGCTTTCGCCCACCGGCTCGAAGCCAAGGTGCAGGTAGAGACGGTGGGCGCGGTCATTATCTTTAGCCACCGACAGTGAGATACCCGGGGCGCCCATCTCGCGGGCGAGTTCGGTGGCGGCGTCGATAAGCAGGGTGCCTACTCCCTGGCTGCGGAAGCGAGGTTCCACGGCTAGGGCGAGCTCCGGGATGCCTTCAATAACGTGGCCAAAACCATGGCGTTGCGCCGTTCCCCAGTTCAGCCACACGCCACCGGCAGGGACGTGGCCCTCCCAGGCGATGAAACCTCCACGGGAAGGCTCCCAACTGCCGAGGTAGTAGTCAAAGCCTTCCTCGAAGCCCGCAGGAAGCTCCTTGTGCTCATCGCCAAAGGTATCGGCGAGAAAGTTAATACGGGCCAGGTAGGTACGGTCAGCTTCAGTGAGGGAAAGAAGATGCATAGTTTCCATGGTAGGACGCGGCGCCGAACTACCTACTTCCCATGCTCCCACTGGGCATAGGCCGAGGCATAGCGCCCGCCCAGATCGATGAGCTCGGTGTGGGTGCCATCCTCGACGATCTGACCCTGTTCCATGACGATGATGCGGTCGGCCTCGCGGGCTTGGTCCAGGCGGTGGGCAACGACGAGCGCAGTGCGGCTCTTCGTGACTGCTCTAGCGGCGTCTTCGAGCACTTCTGCGTGCTCGGAACCGGCCTCGGAAGTCGCCTCATCCATGATGAGCACCGGCGGCTGGCGCAGAATCATGCGAGCCAGAGAAAGCTGCTGCTCGGCCTCCGCACCGATCTCCTCGTTCCCGGCGCCAATCTTCGTATCCAGGCCCTGAGGCAGCCACCGCGAATGCTCATCCAAGCCCACGGTGTTAAGCGCCTGCCATAGCTCCTCATCGCTGGCGTCAGGTTTGGCCAGCAACAGATCCTCGCGCAAGGTGCCGGAGAAGAGATGGACCTCTTGGGTAATGAGCGCGACGTGCTCGGTAATCCACGTGTTCGGCACGGTGGCGGTATCGATGCCATCGAGGCTGATGCTCCCCGCCGAAGGGTACTGCAGGCCCGCCACGAGGGCGGCGAGCGTGGACTTACCCGCACCGGACGTACCCACCAGGGCAGTGGTGGTGCCGGCGGTGAGGGTGAGGGAGACGTCGTCAAGCACGGGCGCCCCACCGGGATAGGAATAGGAAAGGTGATCAATGGTGATGGCCGGCGCGGAGGTGAGCCGGGGCGTGTCCTTGAGGTCTGGAGCGCCAGCGTTGTTCGCCAGGGTCGCCAGCGCCACCGCGCGGCCGAGAGACGTCACGGAATGCTGGATCTCGCCGGCGAAGAAGAGGATGTTGAAGACGTGGATCTCCAGCCGCATCACCAGCAGCACCGCGGCGGTGGCCTCACCGGGGGTCAACCATTCCCACATCACCATGGGCACGGACATGAGGACCGATCCCAAGAGCAACACCGCAAAGGCCAGGGCGCCTTGGCCCAGGATGCGGTTGATCAGCGGAACCTTATCACCCCAGGCCTGCACCGTGTCCCAGGAATAGCGCTCCATGCGTGCATGGGCCCAGTCCTTCAGGGAGAACTGGCGGAGGGTCTCCAATGCACGGATGGTGTCCAGCAGGACGTTGTTGCGGTAGGCCTCCACCGAGGACACCTCGTTGGCTACGGCGGGGATATCGCGCATGGTGCCGCGGATGAAGGGATAGAGCAGGTAGCCGACGCCAACAAAAAGCAGCGCATAGGCGGGGTGGATGAAGACCATCATGAGCGCGGTCAGCGGCAGCATGAAGAGTGTGAGTACGAGGCGATCACCCATCATGGAGATCGTCATGACCACGGTGTCGATGTCTTTGGACAGGCGCGTAATGATGTTGCCGGTGCCCAATTCCATGACGGCCGGCACGGGAGCACCGAGGGTGGAATCCAGCGCTGAGGTGCGCAGATCCACCGAGAGCCGGCGGGTAGTGGAGGTAACCAGGTAGCGGCCCACGGTGCGGCCAGTGACCTCCACGAGGTAGCCCACGGCGATAATAACCAGCGCGCCCACCATGGCTGCGCGCCCCGTGCCAAGGATGGGGATCTCCACGCCCTGGATGATGTCCACGACGCGGCCAAGCACCTGGGAGACCAGGTTCATCATGATGACCGTAACGGTAAACAGGCCGAAGAAAAGGGCGATGCTAAGCCGACTGGGCGCACTGGGCAGGGTCTTCAGAAAACGGAGACACTCCCGCGGGGAGGCAGGTGCAAGGGCATCCGCGCGATCCTGCTGGCTCATAGCTCCACCACCTCATCGGCGTTGGCGGCCCACGTGGAGGCGGATGTAATGATCACGGTGGTCTTGCCGGCGCGCAGTTCACGCACGCGCTTGGCGACGTCCGCCAGGGTCAACGAATCCAGTCCCGTCGTGGGGTTGTCCAGCACGAGGACATCGGGGTCGAGGGCGAGCGCGCGGGCAAGCGCGACGCGCTGGCGCTGGCCGCCGGAGAGGTTAAGGCCCGCCTCACCGATGGGCGCGGTGGGCAGCTTGCCGTTGGGACCAAGCCCACCGAGGCGGATAACAATATCCTCGCAGGCGGAGGCGTGGAGGGCGTCGTGAAGCTGCGTAGCGCTAGCACTTCGCAGTGGATCGACGTTGTCCTGCAGGGTGCCCTCCAACACGGAGATGCGGTGTGGCGGGCACAAGGCGCCGTGCTCATGGAGGTAGCGCACCCAAGAGTCCACGGTGCTGCGCCCCTCTGTGCTGATAGGCATCCACACGTGCAAGCCGGGGGAGAGGTCAATCGGCGTGTCGGAGGCCTCGGTGGTGTTGGAAGAAAGCTGGCCGAGCAGCTCGCCGACGCGCTCCACGGAAGCACGCGCCCGCGCCCAGTTCTCCGTGAGCAGGCCGAGAGACACACCTAATGCTGTGAGCGCGGGCGGGACGAGCATGGTGATCGCCATCATCCCGCCGGGGGCGATGCGGCCCTCGAAGGTTTCCCAGGAGGTCCAGGCAAGAATGCCCACGGCAAAAGACGCGGGCACCATCTGGCGCAGCCAGGCCATCAGGGAGGAAAGCTTGGCCTCGCGGAGCATGGCGCCCAAGGAGTTCTGGGCGGCGTCGGAAAAACGTTGGCGCGCGATGTCCTTGGCGCCTAGGCCTTTGATCACCCGGGAGCCTTGAGCAAAGTCCGTGGCGAGTGAAAGCGCGGTGTTCTCCAACTGGCGGCGGCGCGCGGCGATCCTCGTCAGCGGCTTCGTGGTGGCCCAGGAGGCCAGCGCGGTGGCGAGTGCGCCAACCAGCAGCACAGCTGAGACTTGCCAGGAAATCGGGGAGAGGCTGAGCACCGCGCCCAAGAGGTAGCCCACCATGACCAGTGGGAAGTTGAGGATCTGCTTGAGTTGGCCGATGTAGTGCGAATCCTCATCCATCGTGTTGAGTAGCCGGCCGGGGCTAATGCCTGCGGTGGAAGCGCTCAGCAACTTATCCAGCAGGTTAAGGCGCAGCGTATGGGTGGTGCGGGCTTGGGATAAGTCTGTGAAGGCGTCTGCCGTGGCCTCGCAGATATAGGCGATGAAGAGGAGGATCGCCGTGGCCGCAAGCGGCAGCGCTACGGTGCGCCAGGAGGGCTCGGAGAAGGCATACTGCGTGGTCTGGCCGATGATGACGGAGACCAACGCGCCCAGCGGCGCGTTGATGAGGGTGGCAACGAAGATGCCGATAACGCCGGTGCGCTGGGCGCCGAGCAGACGCCACGTGGCTTTAGCTGGGCGGGAGAAGTTGGTGGTCTCGGTGAGGGAAACCTCGCCGGAAGGTGGCTCATCGGGGAGATACCACGACCACGTCCGCATGCGTGGATAGTGAGTCATAAAGACTCATCCTATAGCGCAAAAAGGATGGGTGAGTGATTCAGATTACGATCGATGACTCACTGTGGGGAATTAAGCCAAGTGGTAGTTCTCCACGTCATAGCCGTTGAACTCGCGGTCGACTCCATAATCATCGACGGAGCTAAACTGCGTGCCGTTTTCAATGGCAAAGCGCAGGTTATCCACGCGGGTGGACGGATCGCCGCTCACGGCACCTGCGGGGAAATAAAAGGTCTCCCCGCTCTTGAGCTTGACTACGAGCGACTCAAAGCTCATGCCTGATCTCCTTGCCTGCTGTTGATAGGGCTTCTCGCGCAAAACAGCGCGCGGGCACCGATCTATGAGGATCGATGCCGATTAGCCTTCAATTCAAGCAGGTCGGGCGCGCGGGGGCAACGCAGTGAGATCAAGGCAACGAAATGCGCACCCCCAAGGTTGGGGGGGTTAGTTCTCGTCCTCGGTCTGGAGGCGGTGCTTGCCCTCGGACTCGTGATCATCGGTGATGCGGGAGGTGTCGACATCCTTCTTGTCGGCGTTGCTGACCTCAATCTCGGTCTCGACGGCGTCCTGGATGGCGGTTTCTTCCTCGCGGTGCTTGGCCAGCTGTTCATCCAGCGAGCCCAGCAGCTCTTCATCGCGCTCGACGACGCCCTCCTCAGCCAAGTCGGATTCGCGCTTGGCGTCATCCTCGGTGGTGGAGGTGTAGACCAAGGTGGAACCCTGCGGTGCGGACGGGGAAGAGAAGTCCTCAACGCGCGGCGGGACGGCGGATTCCTTCTCCTTCTTCTGGGTGAAGAAGTAGTAGATGCCACCGCCGATGGCAGCAATGGCGGCAACCAGCGCGGAGATCAGCCAGATCTTCGAGCCCTTCTTCTTATCCTTGCCGCTGATGGCGCGGGCCTTCTTCTGCAGCTGGGCGCTTTGCTTCTGTGCCTTCTTCTCAGCCTTGGAAGCCTTCTTCTTGGCCTGCTTGCGGGCCTTGGTGGCCTTCTTTTCAGCCTGCTTCTGGGTCTTCTCCCACTTCTTGGTGGCCTTGTCCTGGGCGTCTGCGGCGGCAGCGGAGAGCTTCTCGGTTGCTTCCTCGCTGCGCTCCTTGAGCTGTTCGAGGGTGCGCTCGAGGCGGGCATGCGCGGCCTTGGTCACGGCACCGGCTTCGCGGCGTGCCTCCGGGAACCACTCGCCATCGCGCTCTTCCATGCGGGCGGCGGCGGTCTCCAGGACGGAGTAGGCCTCGCGAGCCTTTTCATCGCGGCGTTCCTTGAGGCGCTCCACCAGGGCGGAGGTGGCGCTAATTGCTGTGGACAGTGCGGTGGAATTCATCGGGAGAGATGCTCCTTTACGTCAATGCTTGAGGCGATTGCTCGGTGGGTAACTGTTTATGGAGTGGTTGTCTGCGCCGGACGGGACACTGCACATGCGTGCCCCGCGTTAGCGCTGGATACTCCCTTTCAGCGTAGTGGCGGCAGCTACGTCCTGCCACCACGGGACGAAAGTAGAGAGCGGTTCAAAGAAAATAGACAGCTTTGTACGGAACAGTGGCCTTTTTATTCACCACAGGTTTGGGCAACGGTGCAGCTGGCCGGGTTGGAAAGGTATGACCATTTCCTAAATGCTTTCGCTCAAAATGGACAGCTTGGTACGTTTTCCACCAACAGCACAGATGACCGACCACGATAACCTGCAGAGGAGGTGAGCATGTCCCCGCGACTCTCCGCATCCGCGCCACTAGACCAAATCAGCGAAGATACGCCTAAGCGCCCACAGCGCACCGCTCTCTCCTTCGAGGTGATCCCACCGCGCCACGATGCGGACGCCAAAAAGATTGACCGCTTGCTCGACACGCTTGCCGCATATAACCCCGATTACATCGCCGTCACCAGCTCCCAGCGCTCTGGGTGGCTGGAGGGAACCGCAGCCTTCATTGAGAAGATCTCACGCGATACAGCGATGCGTCCCTTGGCCCACCTGGCCTGCACCGCCGGCACAGAGGAAGAGCTCGTTGGCTGGATCGACACGCTGGTCGACGCCGGCGTGCGCGGCCTCCTTGCCCTCCGCGGCGACCTTCCGGAGGGCGGCATGCCCGAAGGTCACCTGCCGCACGCCGATTCCCTGGTCCGGCTCATCCGCCGCTGGGAATCCGCCCGCGTGGCGCGCTTGGCCGCTGGGCGCTTGGCCGTGGGCGTGGCTTGCTACCCCAACGGTCACGCCGAGTCCGCCACGGCGGACGAGGACATCGACGTTCTCCTGGCCAAGCAGCGCCTCGGCGCTGACTTCGCCATCACCCAGCTCTTCTTCGACGCGGAGGAGTACGTCCGCTTCGCCCAGCGCGCCCGGCTGGCGGGCGTGCGCATTCCGCTCATCCCCGGGATCATGCCTATGACTAGCCGTGCTCGGGTGGAGCGAATGTGCCAGCTGTCCGGGCTGGACGGGCCACCGCACGTGCTCGATCAGCTCGCGGCAGCGACCTCCCCCGAGGAAGAGAAAGAAATCGGGATGCAACTTACGGCCTCCCTGGCGAAATCGGTGATGAACGCCGGCGCCGACGGGCTGCACATCTACACGCATAACAATCCAGACATTACGACTGACCTGCTACATCGAATTGGAGTTACCCCATGACCGCACCATTTCCCAAGGCAACGATTGAGGGCTATCCCCGCGTAGGTGCCCATCGTGAGCTTAAGCGCGCGCTGGAGTCCTACTGGTCCGGCAAGATCGACGCCGAGACCTTTGAATCGGCCGCGCACTCCCTGCGCCTCGATACCTACGCCCGTCTCAAGGAGCTGGGGCTCACTGAGGATTACGCCATCCCCGCGGACGTTGCCTACTACGACCATGTCCTCGAGACAGCGCTGACCGTGGGCGCTGCTCAGGGCGAGAGCCTCGATGATGAGTTCACCCTGGCCCGCGGTAACAAGGACACCGCGCCGCTGGAGATGACCAAGTGGTTCGACACCAACTACCACTACATTGTTCCTGAAATCAGCGATGACCAGACCTTTAGCGCCCGTCCGCAGCGCGTGCTGAAGATCGTCGAGGAGGCTCGCGCCGCCGGCCACACCGTGCGCCCGGTCCTCGTTGGCCCCGTGACCCTGCTGGCCCTGTCCAAGCAGGCCGAGGGCGCTACCAAACAGCCGCTCGACCGCCTCGATGAGCTCGTGGACTCCTACCTCACCGTGCTGGAGCAGCTTGCCGACGCCAACGTGGAGTGGCTCCAGCTCGTTGAGCCGGCCCTGGTCGCTGACCTCGCCGCGGCTGACGACGCCACCCTCGCCGCCGCGCTCAAGAGCGCTTATGGCCGCATCCTTAGCGCGGAGAAGCGCCCGCAGGTCTACCTGACCACGCCCTATGGTTCCCTCAATGCTGGCCTTGACGTCATCGCTGAGCTCAAGCCGGAAGCTGTCCAGGTGGATCTCTCAGTGGGCATCTTGGCGCTGGACAACTCCTACCTCGAGCGCGTCGCCAAGCTTGCCGAAGCCACCCACCTCTCCGCCGGCCTGGTCGACGGCCGCAATGTCTGGGCCGCCAACCTCCGCGACCTGCGCGAGAAGCTCGAGACCCTCGGCGAAGGCGTTTCTGTAACCACCTCCGTGTCCCTGCAGCACGTCCCGCACACCGTCGAGGCGGAGACCTCCCTGCCGGTCGACGTTGCCACCTGGTTCGCCTTCGCCGACGAGAAGATCCGCGAGGTCGTAGCACTCGCCGCCGGCCCGCTCGACGCCCCGGAGGCATACGCGCAGGCCGACCGCGCCGTGCGCACCCGCGCCGAGTCCTCACGTATCCACAACCAGGCCGTGCAGGAGCGCACCGCGCAGCTGCCGGAGGGCCAGGTCCAGCGCCAGCCGGAGTTCGCGGAGCGCAACAAGGCACAGGAGGCCCTCGGCCTGCCGCAGCTGCCGACCACCACCATCGGTTCCTTCCCGCAGACCTCTGAGATCCGCGCTGCCCGCGCCGCGCACCGCAAGGGCGAGCTCTCCGACGCCGACTACACCGAGGCCCTGCGCAACGAGGTGAAGTCCGTCATCGAGCTGCAGGAGCGCTTGGGCCTCGACGTCCTGGTCCACGGCGAGCCGGAGCGCAACGACATGGTGCAGTACTTCGCCGAGCTTCTCGACGGCTTCGTCGTCACCGAGAACGGTTGGGTCCAGTCCTACGGCTCCCGCTGCACCCGTCCGCCAATCGTGGTTGGTGACATCTCCCGCCCGAAGGCCATGACCACCGAGTGGGCGAAGTTTGCGCAGTCCCTGTCCGAGAAGCACGTCAAGGGCATGCTCACCGGTCCGGTGACCATTCTGGCCTGGTCCTTCGTGCGCGATGACGTCCACCAGTCCGTCTCCGCCGACCAGCTCGGCGTGGCGCTGGCCGACGAAGTCCGTGACCTCGAAGAGGCCGGCATCGACATCATCCAGATCGATGAGCCCGCCCTGCGTGAGCTGTTGCCGCTGCGCGAGAAGGACCGCAAGGCTTACCTCGACTGGGCCGTGCGCTCCTTCCGAGTGGTTTCCTTGCAGGCGAAGCCTGAAACCCAGATCCACACGCACCTCTGCTACTCGGAGTTTGGCCAGATCATCGACGCCGTCGCCGGCCTCGACGCCGACGTCACCTCCATCGAGGCGGCCCGCTCCCGCATGGAGCTGCTCGAGGATATCGATGAGAAGTTCCACTCCGAGATCGGCCCGGGCATTTATGACATCCACTCCCCGCGCATCCCGTCCGTGGCGGAGATGGCCGAGCTCATCCGCGCGGCGCTCAAGAACGTGCCGGTCGAGCGCCTGTGGGTCAACCCGGACTGCGGCCTGAAGACCCGCGGCTACGAGGAGACCGAAGCTTCCCTGCGCAACCTGGTCCTCGCCCGTGACGAGGTCCGCTCTAACCTTTAGGGGTTTAAATCCAAAGATTTAAACCGTTCATCGCCGTCAGCTCACTGAGCGCGGCGATGTCTCCGTTTCCGCCCCTATCGAAGTGCAGTGCCTTGAGACCCGCGTCACGGGCGCCTTCGACATCATTGGCCACCGAATCGCCCACCATGAGAGTGGCGCCCGGTTCCACCCTTAAGTGCCGACAAGCTTCGAGGTAGGCCTCTGGGTGCGGCTTCGGGTGGCCCATCTCCACGGTGGGAAAGAGCTCAACGCCTGGCAGGTCGAGCCCGCCCGCCTTGAGCTTGCCCTCCTGCATTTCACGAGCCCCGTTCGTTAAAACGCCCACTTTGAGGCCGCGGGACAGGACGTGCTCGAGGGTAGGGAGGGCGTCATCAAGCGCCTGCCAGTGCTTTTCATACGCGGCCAAATACTTGGCATATTCCGCCAGTGCCTCCTGCTCCGTCATCTCTGGGCGCCCCAGGAACTCGCGGCAGCGCTCCACGCGCTGGCCCTGGTGGGAGACCTCGCCGCGCTCGTAGGCGGCAAACCACTTACGCTCAATCTCGGCGAAGCGCTTGTGGTGCCCGCCCGGCAGCCACTCCTCAACGGCCGCATGCATCGCGGCGGTGTGGTCCATGAGGGTGTCATCGAGATCGAAGAGAATGGCGCGAATCATGCTTGTAACCCTACGCAGATCGCTGAAAGCGTCGCGCCGGAACAACGCATTGGTGGAAATTTCCATACAATGGCTGGCATGACTCAGAAGACCGCAACTGCAACGATGCACACCAACTACGGTGACATTGTTATCGACCTGTTCGGTAACCACGCACCGGTAACCGTTGAGAACTTCATCGGCCTGGCTAAGGGCGAGAAGGACTACACCACCCAGAACGCCAAGGGTGAGCAGTCTGGCCCGTTCTACGATGGCGCTATCTTCCACCGCGTCATCGACCAGTTCATGATCCAGGGCGGTGACCCGACTGGCACCGGCCGTGGCGGCCCCGGCTACCAGTTCCAGGATGAGTTCCACCCGGAGCTGCAGTTTGACCGCCCGTTCCTGCTGGCCATGGCGAATGCCGGCCCGGGCACCAACGGCTCCCAGTTCTTCATCACCGTGGCGCCGACCCCGCACCTGAACAACCACCACACCATCTTCGGTGAGGTCACCGATGCGGCTTCTCAGGAAGTCGTGTCCAAGATTGCGAAGGTCTCCACCGACCGCATGGACCGTCCGGCTGAGGACGTTGTCATCGAGTCCATCGAGATCGCCTAAGCGTTCTTAGCTTTTTATCCGAGCCCGCTGCCA
Organism: Corynebacterium sp. HMSC066C02; assembly: GCF_001814945.1. Taxonomy (NCBI): domain Bacteria; kingdom Bacillati; phylum Actinomycetota; class Actinomycetes; order Mycobacteriales; family Corynebacteriaceae; genus Corynebacterium; species Corynebacterium sp. HMSC066C02. The sequence goes on from NZ_KV818476.1 coordinate 84,134, forward strand.
CGTGATGTGGTGGCGGGCTCGTTGTTTTAGGAGTCTGCGTGAAAAATTATCTTCGTTCGGCGTCAGTCACCATGGTGTTCATGGTGCTGTGCATTGGGGCATGGTTGGTCACGTCCATCCAGGCCAAGACCCTCTCTACGCCTTACTATCGCAGCATGCTGGCCCAAGACTGGACGCTGTGGGGCCCTGAAGTGTCTGAGCACCCCACAACTGTCATTACCGCGGGCTTTATGCACCTCGACGCCGGGCACCTCTTGGTCAACATGGTGATGCTGTTCTTTGTGGGCAGGGAAGTAGAACGCGCCCTGGGCAGCGCGCTGTATGCGGCGGCCTATCTCATCTCCATTGTTGGCTCTTCCGCCGCAGTGCTGTGGATGGACTTCGGCACACCCACGGTGGGCGCCTCCGGTGCCCTCTTTGCGCTCATGGGACTACTCATCGGCGTGTACCGCAGCCGCGGTTTAGACCTGCGCGCGCCCATCGTCTTGGTCGTAGCAAACGTTGTCTACAGCTTTGTGGCGGAGAACGTCTCCGTGTGGGGGCACTTGGGCGGTTTGCTCACAGGACTGCTGTTGGCACCATTCCTCCTTCGCCAACGTGCGTGGCTGCGTTGGCTGGGGATATGGCTTATCGGGGTGATAGCTGCTGTTGCAGCGGCGCTGCGAGCTGGGCTTTGGGGATAACTTGGGCGTGTTATCCACCAAAACCTCTGTGCGAAAGAATTCCACATAAGTTATCCACACTGTGGATAACTACATTTTTGTAATTTACCGAACGTGTGGGCCAAGATAACCGCAGATCAGCAGCGTATTAGGTTGTGTTCGAAGTTTTTGTGCGGGCTGTGGGAAGCGTGAAAACACTTATCCACAGGGTGTGGAGAAAGGCTGTGGAATTCGTTCTCCACAGAGTTATCCCCACCCTGTGGATAACTTTGTACCCAAGGTGTTAACAGTGCTCCGGCTGCGAGGTGGTGTTGGGAACTGCGCCCCCTCGTTAGCTCACCACTCCTGCGCGAAAGGCCCAGATCACGAGCTGTACTCGCGAACTAGCTCCAACTTTGGCCATCGCAGATGACAAATGAGTCTTGACCGTAGAGGGCTCCAAATACAGCTCGCGCCCGATTTCGATGTTGGTCAATCCTTTGCCCAGGGCCCGTACGCAATCGAGTTCGCGCGGCGTGAGTAGGGCTGAATCTACCGTGGCCCGCGCTTTCCGCCGACCAAATTCCGCAATCACCCTTTTAGTAACCGCAGCGTCGACCATGCCTTCACCTGAGGCCGCGTGTTTGACGCCTTGGATGAGGTCGATCATTGGGGAGTCTTTCAGCATGACGCCACAGGCACCGGCTTCGAGGGCACCAAAGACGTATTCGTCTAGGTCAAAGGTGGTGATCACGATGACTGCTGGGGGATTGTCTTGCTTGTTAATCTCCGTGGTTGCATAGATCCCGTCCCCGTCAGGCATGCGGATATCGAGGCACACCACATCAATGTCGCGAGCCTTTGCAGCTGCTATCGCCTCATTCCCGGAAGCTGCCTCAGCCACAACTTTGATCTCACCGGTGGCCTCGAAGATTGCCTTTAATCCCTGTCTGATCAGAGGTTGGTCATCAACTAACAAGACTCGAATCATGGCTTCCTCCAGGTAATGAGCACCAGCCAACCATCTTCGGTAGGTTCATTGAAAGCGGTTGCACCGACAGCTCGGGCGCGCTCTTGGATGCTGATGGTGCCACGGCCCGTGGGGCTATGTGTGAAAGTGCCGCGGGTGATTATCCGCAGTTCATCATCGCTCAGCATGACATCAACAGGCGCGCCTGTTGCATGCTTGCGGGCATTTGTCAGAGCTTCTTGGGTGATTCGATAAGCCGCGATCAACTCGCCCTCCGACAAGTGGGAGGTGTCCGAAAACGTTACTGCCTGCCCTAGAGCGCGAACCTCCGAAATTAGCGCAGACAGATTTGTCGGCTGAGGGATGCGGTGTATTTCGGCATCGGAAACCGAAAGCTTGCTAACGGTCGCGCGGACATCCTGGAGTGCCTTCGTCGTCGACGAGGTCACGTGTTGGAGATGCTCTTTGGCAGCGGTGGGGTTGACATCGATGCATGCCTGTGCGGCTTGAGCTTGGATGGCGATGGCTGAGAGGTGATGGGCGGTGGTGTCGTGAAGCTCCCGCGCAATGCGGGCGCGCTCTTCGATAACGGCGTTTTCCTCAGCGAGTTCTGCTTGGCGGGCGAGGGATGCGGTGAGCTCACGGTTATTGCGGACAGCGAGTCCAATAGCAAAGAACACTATGAGGGGGAGCAGCCAGCCCAAGGCTGTGAGCAGAGTAAAAAGCGGAGGCTCGATTCCTCCCAGCGGTGGCATGGCAATGGCGCGGAGGGTGCCGACAATGAGACCCGAGATAATGAGGGAAATAGAGTCGCGAGTTTTTGACTTCGTGTGCAGCGCTAGCGAAAACGCAGCCACCGAGGCAGCGATACCGTTGTAGCCGAGGCTGTGGTCTGCGGTGACGAGACAGTAGAGGGACCACAGAAGCTCAGTAGCAGAAATCCCGAGTAGAACGCTTAAGGGAAATTTACGGCGCCAAAGCAGGAGGATGCCTTTGGTAATGATGGCAACAAGAATCAGCCAGAACTGCGCTGGAGACAATGCGGTATTGAAGGGGGTTGGTTCCATCGAGCTAGCCACTAGGAACCCAACGAGGTCAAGGGATAGAACGATGACAGCGAGAGCGATGTCTCTGGCTGAAAGGCGATTCATGAAGTCCATGTTAAAGATTTGCCCTGTAAAAGCGGGTGAGCCCAAGTCCCATGCTCACAACCGACCAGCCGGCAAGTACAGCAATACCTACCCATGGATTCATAGTCTGCGTTGCCCCCTGTCCACCAGCAATTGACACAGCAGAAGAAGGAAGCCAACTGTAAAGATACGGTTCCCACCCGGCCATGACGCCGATAGTTCCTAAGATCACTCCTGCCATCAACACTGCGACAATAACGCCGATGGCTGGACCGATCCTCCGTATGGCTAATACGACACCGATGATCGCGAGGGTCAGTAGTAGCACGGCCAAGCTGCCTCGCAGCCACACGACAGCGACATTAGAAGCAGAAGCAACCAGAGAAACATCATTCATCGGAGCCGCAACTAGTGCGATCAGTGAGTTAAGAACGCACGCTGCCACGCATACTAGGAGGACGGTAATAAGTACAGCCGCGATCAAAGAACGCACCCATTTCATACGCGAACCAGCGCCAACCACCTTCCACACCACTGCACCACTGGAAAATGGGTAGCTAGCTGCAGTGATTGTGAGTGCAACAATGGCGATGAGGAAGATTGAAATGCCTGTGGACTGGCCAGAACCTGTGATATCGAGGGCGGCCAATTGGAAACTGGACGTCGTGGGGTCGGAGCCGTCGATAAGCGCCTGTACTTGTTGGCCTGTTGGACTGTCACCGACTTGTGGCGGGTCAATTTTCAAAAGGAACGGAAGTGCCCACTGCAGGACAGCGCTGATGCCCGCCATCATAACTGCGAGTATGGCGACGATCAGCACGTTCGGGAGGTGGCGAAGGGTATAAAACTCGGATTTCATGTCTAGCCTTTCGTAGCGTGGGCGAAGTAGGTGGCTTCAAGGTCAGGGATTTCACTGAGAACGCCTGTGAATGTGGTGTGACCACGAGAAATGATGACTACGTCGTGGGCGATTGCGGCCGCTTCAGCCAGATGATGGGTTGCCATGATAATTGCCTTCCCACGGGAAGCTTCCGCACACAAGACTTCGCCCAGCCAACGAATGCCGTCAGGATCAAGACCAGAGGACGGTTCGTCCAAGATGATGATGTCGGGATCTTGTAACAGAGCTCCCGCTAGCGCTATACGCCGTTTCATGCCTAACGAGTAAGTTTTGAGCTGCCGGTCGCAGCGGTGCGACATATCGACAAGCTCTAAAACCTCTTGCACTCGATACTTATCGACGCCATATAGCCTCGCCATTGCTTGAAGATGCTGACGCCCAGTGAGACTGGTAACGAGGCCGCCATCGTCGAGGAGCAGCCCGATGGTGCCATTGATGTGCTTCGTTCCGGTGGCTTTCACCAAGCCGAGGGCAGCCCGGAGCGTGGTGGATTTGCCGGCGCCGTTTGGACCAAGCAAAGCGATGATCCGTCCGGGCGATGCCGTGAGGTTCGCGCCGTGGACAACCTCATGTCCGGCGAAGGAGACGGTGATGTCTCGAGCAGTGAATACGGTGTTCATACCTCTGACGATATTGATCAGGGGCATGAGAAACATCGCCTAAGCAGGCAATCTTTTGCCTCCTCCATTTGGGGGAGAAGCCCGTTAACCGAGCAGAGTTGAGTCGGGCTTAAGAGCCAGCGCCGCCCAGAATCTTGGCCACCAGGTTCAGGCGCGTGCTGGCGCCGAAGATGGTGATGAGGCGTGAGACATGCTTCTTCACGGCGGACTCGGAATAGTGGGTGGCGGCAGCAATCTCAGAATTGGAGTTGCCGGCGAGGAGGAGTTTGAGGACGGCAATTTCGGCGTCGTGAAGCTCGTGGCTCTCAATAGCGGCGGCGACGGGATCGCGTGGGGTGGCGGGTTCCCCAATGTAGTCCACCAAACGGTGCATGGCGGCGGGTGCTACGACGGTGCCGCCCTCCACGGCGGCGCGGACCGCCTCGATGATGGAGCGTGGGCGCTGGTTCTTCAAGATATAGCCCGCGCCGCCCGCCCGCAGGATCTTCAGCATCGTGTCATCCGAGTCGAAGGCGGTGACGGCCAAGAACGTCGGGGGATTCGGCGCGGAGTTAAGGTGCTTGAGCAGCGTAATGCCGTCCATGTGCGGCATGTGAATATCGGCGAGGACGAGGTCCGGCTTGGCTTCTTCAAGCTGGGCTAAGCAATCGGCGCCGTTGGTTGCCTCACCGACCACCGTGATGTCCTCGGTGGTCTGGAAGTAGACGCGGAGCGTCGAGCGAACGAGCTCATCATCGTCAACGAGGAAAACCCGAATGCTCATGGGAACAGTTTAGCCGCACCACCAGCGCTGGGGGCTGGTGGAGCAACGGAAGTGGTCGGCAAATTCGCGGCCGAAGGACTTGTAGAAGGTGAATCCGGTGGACTCAGTGTTCTCAGTAGCGGTGTCAACGGTGGTTTCAGCAGGAGCCTCAGCAGCGCTGGCGATTGGCGCGGAAAACAGCGCGAGAGCTGCGGCGGCAACGGCGAGGGAAGTACGCATGTCAAACCTTTGGGAATTTAAGAAACGGCGGACTACCGGGAAAGCTTACTATATTTTTCTGAGGCTGGCGGTGGGAAGAGAAAGGCGTGTGACCCAGTGCTCGCCCTCTTTGCCGCTGCCGAAGCTGCCGTGCATTCGGCGAACGCGGCGGGCAATTTCACCCAAGCCCAGATTCGTCGTCATGTATTGGCGTGATTGCTGAGCCGCAATCACGGAAGTGATCACCACGTCGATGGTCTTGGAGGTGCTCGTTGCCTCGATGCTTACACGGGATTCAGGGCGGGCGTACTTGAGGATGTTCACGGCGAGTTCGGAGAACACGAGGGAGAGCTTGTCCGGCAGTGCAAGCTGGCCATTCTTGCCCACTGTTATCTGCGGATCGCACTGAAAACCATGACTGCTCAGGAAGCTGACCATAGTGTCGAGGTCTTCCTCCAAGGACTTGACGCCCTTTGTCACGCTTTCGTTCTTCATCACGCGCAATAGATCGCGCACCTCGCCCATGGCGCGGCGGGCGTCGTCAGCAATTGCCTCCGCGGAGTCGGCCGCTGAGGAATCCGTTTGGGTCAGCGCTAGGGTCTCAGAACGCATAACCACGGAGGTTAAGGTCGCGGCGACCGAATCATGGAGGGCTGTCATAAGCGCCTCGCGCTCCTCAGCGGCGCGTTGCTCAGCGGCAAGACGCTGGTCCCAGGTCCTGCGCAGTACGGCCCCAATGACGATGGCCACCGCATACAGAAGAAGCGGTAGCGAGAGGCTTAGCGGATCGAAATCCGGAAGATAATTGTTCGATGGATCCGTCGTGATCAGGTATGTGTACACCACCGCTGGGGGAACCGCCCACAGCCAGCGCGTGCGAAACGCCACGATGCCCACGATGACGGGGCTCCACGCCAGGATTAGGAATGACCGCCAGTCCGGGCACCACATAGCGAACGCAAAAAGCGCACCATACCCGCAGGCCGCCACGCGTGGGTAGCGGACGGCCAGCGGCGTCAGGGTGACGCCGAGGCCGGCGAGGACGAGTGCGCCGGGGGTGAGGAAGTTTTTATCCACCGTGACGGTGAGCATCACCAAAATGATGCAGCCAACGCCCGCGATGCTATAGAACTTCGAGGAGTTCATCGGCGGCGCTGAAAGCTAACGCCAGCCCATCGTCATTAACAGACCGATGATGGCCAGACCGAAGCCGATGCCGTAATTCCACGGCCCCAGTTCCTGCATGAACGGAATAGACTCGCCCGCTAGGTAGTTCACCACGAGCCAGAGCAGGCCGATGAGCATGAGGCCCAGCATGATGGCGATGTACCACTTCGGGGTGCCCTCAGAGTTGATCTTGACCGGGGTGCGGTTAGTAGCAGAACTGGAGGACTGCGGGAGTGCGGAGCCCTCCGTCGTGATCTTGGACTTTGGCATTATTACACCTTCACGAAGAATAGGGGTGGTTAATCTGTGGGATACCTTAGCAGCTGCGGTACTGAGAGCTACTGCGGCAGCAGTGCTGCCGGGTCAAACTCCCAGAAACGGACTTGGATGGTCTGATCCTTGCGGATGACATCGCCGCGGCTTGCCGACGCCCACCCAATCTTGTTGCTGTCGATCGGGTTCGAGGTCGGAATACGTTCGCCTACCTCGATGGAACCAGACCAGCCCTTGGCGCGCAGCGCGGATTCAGCTTCCTGCTGCGTGGAGTGCACAAGCTCCGGTGCCTGGATGAGCATCGCGTTAGAGACCTCCAGCGTAACAGGGCTGCCCTTCGGAAGCTTTTGGCCCTTCTCGACGACCTTGAGCACCTGGTTTTCCGGCAGCTCAGAATCCACCGAATTCACGGTGACATCAAAGTCCATGGAGGACAGCATCTCAACCGCGCGGTCACGATCCATGCCGCTGACGTCCGGCACGCTGACTTCCTTCTGGCCCTTAGACACCGTGATATGTACCTTCGAGCCCTTGGACAGCTGCGTGCCGCCCGCCGGGTTCTGGGAAATGATCTGGCCGGTGGGGGCTTCGTCATTGACCTGCTCCACGTCGGTATTCAGCTCCAGGCCGGCTTCCTCCAGCGCGGTGGTGGCTTCATCCAGTTTCATGCCGGTGAGATCCGGGACCTCAGTGACTTCCTTGCCGGAAGACACAGTCAACGTGACTGAAGAATTCTTCTGCAGCTCCGAACCTTCTGCCGGGTTGACCCGGATAACCTTGCCACGCGGCACGTCGGGGCTGGGCTCTTCGTTGACGGTCACCAACAAGCCAAGCTTCTCCAGCTCCGCCACCACTTCATTGCGTGGGCGGTTGGCCACCTTCGGGATCGTGACCATGTCAGAGCGCTTGGCCGCCTCGTGCTGCGCCTGTTCGCGCTCGCGGGCCTCCTGGCGGGAGCTATCCCAGAAATCCCAGGCAAAATAGCCAATGATGGCCACGAGGGAGGCGGCGAGCAACGCCGCCAGCCACTTGAGACCGGAGCCAGATTCCTCATCCTCCGACGGGCGGGTGGAGGCCACCGGCGCGCGGTGTTGCGCGGACACGGGTGCCACCATCGTGGTGGGGTGATCCTCGTCGTTGACGTGAGAGCGCGCCGCTTCGGGCAGCTGGCCCTGGGATAAGCGTTCGAGGTCATCGCCCATCTCCCACGCGGACTGGTAGCGGTCCGCTGGGTGCTTGGCCATCGCCGTGAGCACGACGGCATCAACGCCGAGCCGCTGCCGTTCCGTGAGGTCCGCAGTGATGAAATCCGACGGCGGTGTTGGTTCCTCTTGCACGTGCTGATAGGCCACCGCAAACGGTGTCTCACCTTCAAAGGGAGTGCGCCCGGTGACCGTTTCATACATGACGCAGCCCAGGGCGTAGACGTCGGAGCGGGCGTCGGCAGGCTTGCCCCGCGCTTGTTCCGGGGAAAGATATTGCGCGGTGCCGATGACGGCGGAGGTCTGCGTCATCGCGGACGTGGAATCATCCAGCGCGCGGGCGATGCCGAAGTCCATGACCTTCACCTGGCCGGTGTTGGTGAGCATGATGTTGGCCGGCTTGATGTCGCGGTGGATGATGCCTGCCTCGTGGGAAGACTGAAGGGCATCCGCTACCGGCTTCAGCACGCGCGCGGCTTCTTCCACCGGCATGGGGCCATCCTCACGGACAATGTCGCGCAGGGTGCGCCCCTGCACGTATTCCATGACGATGTAGGGCACCATCAGACCGTCGATGTCTTTTTCACCCGTGTCGAAGACAGCGACGATGTTCGGGTGGTTGAGCTTGCCGGAGTTCTGGGCCTCGCGGCGGAAGCGCTCACGGAAATTAACATCGCGCGCCATGTCGGGGCGCAGCATCTTGATGGCAACGGTGCGCCCCAAGACGGTGTCCTCGGCCTCGTAGACCTCGGACATACCGCCGGTGCCGATGGACTGGCGGAGGTGGTACCGATCACTGACCATGGTGGGTTACTGGCCTCCCTGTAGTGCGGATTCTTCGGTGGGGTTGTTCTGTGAGTCTAGTTCGGGCTCGAGCGTTGGGCTGTCATTGACCTGTGGCTGCGTCTCCTCCACGGGGAGGGTGGGCAGTTCCTCATGGGTCGTGTGGTGTGTGGTCATGGAAGGGGAGGGGATGACAGAGTGCGTCGTTGTGACGGTGACTTGAGTAGGTTCCTCTTCCACGGTGGTGATCTCGACGGTCTCGGGGCTTTCCGGTTCCTCTTCCACCGTCGTCTCTGGCTCTACCGTTTCGGTCACGATGACCTCGGTGGGCGGAGGCGGCGGAGTTGGAGAGGTGTTGCCCCACAGCCTATAGGCCATGAAGCCAATAGCCACGAGGGCGGCGATGGCCACGGCGATGAGCAGCCCAGTGCCGAAGCCCCCCTGCTTGGCAGGGCGCTCTTCAGACTGCGGTGTGGAAACGGCCGGACGCACCGTGGTGGGGTGCGCCATGTTGGCCAGCATCTCCGTGGAGGCGGAAGGCGAGGGTTCGGCTGCGATAGGCGCGAGTGCCGCGGACTTCGGCTGCGGCGGGCGCTGGCCTTGGCGCACGGCAGCAATCGCGTTGGTGAACTCGTTGCCGTCGGCGAAGCGGGTGCCCGGGTCCTTGCGCAGGGCCATGCCGATCAGCTCACGGGTGGGCGCGCTAATCGACGTCGACAAGGGCTCCGGCGCCTGACTGATGTGCGCCAGCGCCACCGATACTGAGGAATCGCCGCTGAAGGGGCGCTTACCAGCCAGCATTTCATAGCCCACGACGCCGAGTGAATAGACGTCGGAGGACGGGCCAACCTCATATCCCTGGGCCTGCTCGGGGGAGACGTATTGGGCGGTGCCGACGACCATTCCCGTGCGGGTCAGCGGCACTGCGGCAGCGGCCTTGGCGATACCAAAATCGGTGATCTTGACCTGCCCATTTTGGGTAATCATGAGGTTGCCGGGCTTGATATCGCGGTGCACGAGGCCCATGTGGTGGATCACGGAGAGGCCGTGGGAGGCCTGCTCCATGACGTCGAGGGCCAGCGTTTCCGGCAGTGCACCTTCGCGGGCTAAGAGATCCGCCAGGGATTCTCCGCGAATGTATTCCAAGGCCATGTAGCAGAAGATGCGGCCGTTGTCCTCAAGCTCCCGGTAGTCGTACGTAGCTACGACGTTTTCGGAATCGATGGATTCTGCGGCCTTGGCCTCGTTGCGGAAGCGCGAGAGGAACTCGTTGTTATCGGAGAACTCTGGGCGCAGGACCTTGAGGGCGACCTCGCGGTCATTGCGGACGTCGTCCGCCAGCCACACCGTGGACATGCCACCGTGGCCGACGATCCACTGCAGCTGATAGTCCTCACCGATCAGCGCTTGGAGGTGTTCCTTGTTATCTGCACTACTCACTATTGCTGTCCTCCGTATGCGCGCAGGATGGCGCGGCCGATGGGCGCGGAGACCTGGCCGCCGTAGGCATTCTGGCCAAGGTGCCCGCCGTCCTTGACCACGACGCCCACCGCGATGTCCTTGTCCGGGTCGAAAGCCACGTACCACGCGTGCGGGGCAAGGCCCTCGCCGTGCTCGGCGGTACCGGTCTTCGAGGCAAAACCGTTCCCGTCATAGCCATAGGTGCTGTGCTCGGAGGCAAACATGAGGTCCTTGATGGTGTTGGCCGTCTCTTCACTGACAGCTTCGGCTGCCTGACGTGGTTGAGTCGTGCGAAGCTCATTCATCTGGGCATCGGTGATGCGGTTAATGAGGTAGGGCTCCATGCGCTTGCCCTGGTTAGCGATGGTCCCGGCCATGATGGCCGCCTGCAGGGCGGACATGGTCACGTCGCGCTGGCCGATCGTGGATTGGGCGACTTGGGCGCCGTCGCCAAGATCGCCCAGCGCACCAGCGGAAGTCTCCACACCGAGCGAGTACTTCTCACCCACGCCGAAGCCCTCCGCATATTTACGCAGCTCATCGGCGCCGATGCTCTCCGACATCTGCGCAAAAGCCGTGTTGCAGGACAGCGCGAAGGCCGTATGTAGGGTGACGCTCTCCGCGCCGCCGCAGGCTCGGTTGCCGTCGTTGGTCAGCTCCGTGACCGTATCCGGCAGCGTGATGGACGCCGCGCCGGTCAGCGTAGAGTCCGGGTTAAAGCCGTTGTTGAGGCCAGCGGCCGTGGTGATGATCTTAAAAATGGACCCGGGGGGCAGGGTGTCTTGCGTGGCATGGTTGATGAGCGGATTGCCCTCTTGATTCTGCAGCTGATCCCACGTTTCGGCCGCGTTGTCCCCGACGAGGTCGGAGACGTTGAAGCTGGGCGTGGAGGCCATGGCCAGAATCTTGCCCGTTGAGGGCTGGATGGCTACGGCCGCGCCTTTGTAGCCTGGGCCGGCCAGCTGGTCGTAGGTTGCCTGCTGCAGCGCTGGGTCGATGGTGACCTCCACGTTGGCACCCTTCTGCGGCTTGCCGGAGAGCATATCGAGCCAGTTGTGTGCCAACAGCGAGTCGTCCTTGCCGTTGAGGATGTCATTCTGCGAGGCCTCCAGCTGGGAGGCGCCGAAGCGCTCCGAGAGGTAACCGGTGACATCGGCAAAGGCTGGGGAATCAGTGGGGTAGGAACGCGAGTAATTGCCGTTCTCATCCGCGGTGGACTGCGCCAAGACCGTATCGCCGGCGAAGATCTGGCCGCGCGGGGTAGTGCGCATTTCTAGGTAGCCGCGAACGTTCTTGGGGTTATGGGCGTATTTATCGGTGGAAAACGCCTGCACTACCGTGAGGTTCACGAGGAGTATGGCGGTAAGAATCAGAGAAAAGAGGGCCACGAGGCGGATCGATCGGTTCATCGGCTTGCCTCCTGTACGGCAGGAAACATGGACGTGTCAGTGGGTGCGTTTGAGCTCAGCTCACGCGCCGGGCGGCGGGCCGCGTTCGAGATACGCAGCACAATAGCCAGCAGCATGTAGTTAGCCATGAGAGAGGAACCACCCGCAGACATGAACGGCGTGGTCAAGCCCGTCATGGGCAGCAGCGCGGAGATACCGCCGGTGACGACGAAAACCTGCACAGCCAAGGTGAGCGAGAGGCCTGAGGAAACCAGCTTGCCATAGGTATCACGGCAGGTCAGCGCGGTGCGGAAGCCGCGGGAGACGAGCATGGCAAACAGGACAAGTACCGCAGTAAGGCCAATGAGACCGAACTCTTCACCGATGCTAGCCAGGATGAAGTCCGAGTGCGCCACCGGAACCATGTCCGGATGCCCCTGGCCTAAGCCAGTGCCGGTGATGCCGCCGGAGGACATGCCGAAGAGCGCCTGGGAGAGCTGGTAGCCGGTGGAATCATAATTAGCCAGCGGATCCAGGAAGTTGGAGAAGCGCTGTTGGATCTTCTCCGATACCTGGTAGATGCCGAAGCCACCGACGCCCACGAGGATGACGCCAATGAGCAGCCAGCTCACGCGGTTGGTAGCCATGAAGAGCATGCCGAGCACGGTGCTAAACAGCAGCAGGGCCGGGCCGAAGTCATTGGAAATGCCCATGATGACAATGGCAATACCCCAGATCACCAGGATGGGAGCGAGATCTCGCAGGCGCGGCAACGAAATGCCAAGGAACTTGTAGCCAGCCACCGTAAACAGCGAACGCTTCTGGGTCAGCAGCATGGCGAAGAACAGGATCAACAGGATCTTGGAAAACTCACCCGGCTGGATGGAAAAGGGCCCGAGCCATAGCCAAATGCGGGCGTCCACGCCTGGCGGTTGCGGCCACACGAGGGGTAACGCGAGGAGGATGAGGCCGAGCGCGCCCAAGATATAGGAGTATCGGGTGAGCGAGCGGTGATCACGCAGGAGGACCAGCACCAGCGCGAAGAGGATGAGGCCCACGATGGTCCACATCACCTGCCGCACTGCCAGCCCGCCGCCATTCGCCAGGTCGAGGCGCTGCAATAAGATGAGCCCGGTGCCGTTGAGCACCGCGACGATGGGCAGCATGAGCTGATCCGCATAGGGTGCCAGGAAACAGAGCACCAAGTGAGCGACGGCAAAGACGCCGATGAAGCCACCGATCAGGTAGAGCACATCGAGGGTCAGCACGTTGCCCTGGGAGAGCTCAAGGCTGACCAAGGTGATGGCGAAGACCACGGTAGCCAGCACGAGCAGGCCGAATTCGGTGCCACGGGAGAAGAATTTACTCATCTACTTCACCTCCCGGCAGTTTCCTTTAGACGCGTCTTTATCTTTTCCGTCTTTCGGCGAGGTGGGACAGGGCTTGAGCGCCTTGTCCGAGAGCTGCGAAAGCTGCGTCTGTACCTCGTCATAAGAACCGGAGGGCAGGTTGCCCACGGCGGCACGTTCGGATTCGGGCAAATCCTTCAGCGTGAAGGGCGCGAAATCGCCGTCGCAGGCGCCGTGCCCCAGCTTGAGCGCGTTCTCCTTGCTCAAGCAGGCATTTTGATACGTGTGGTGCAGCGGGCGGCCAAACACTTCATAGTCCGCGCCTTCGTGGATGGTGAGGATACCGTCCTCGTTCGCGGTGACGTAGTAGTTATTGCTCAGGTAATTCTTCATCCAGAGCCCGCCGCTGATGACCAGCACGATGATGATGACCAGGCATGCAATGACCTTCCACCCAATCCGGCTTCGCTGTGGCCGCCGCTGTGGTTCTTCCTGGGGTTTCTCCTCAGCGGCTTGCGCTTTTGGGGGCGAGATAAGCTTCGCGGCGCGGCTCGCGGAAGAATCGGGGTGCGTTGGTTCCGGGACGACGCCTTGGACGGCACCGACGGTGATTGGGGCTACGTCATCGCCCTCACCGTCCACGACCTCCGCCACCACGATGGTGACGTTGTCCGGACCGCCGGAGCGCAGCGCTAGATCCCGCAGGGTGGTGGCGGCCTCTTCGACCGTGCCCTGCTTCAGAGCCTGCTCGATGGTAGAGGCCGTCACCGGATCCGACAGGCCGTCCGAACACAGCAGGAGGCGGTCGCCCGGTTCAGCATCGAGCGTAAAGAGCGTCGGCTCCACGGGCCGGCCGGTATAGGCCTTGAGGATCAGTGACTTCTGCGGGTGGGAGGAGACATCTGCCGGATCGAGCTTGCCCTCATCGACGAGGGACTGCACGTAAGTGTCATCCTTGGTGATTTGGGTCAGCTTGCCCTCGCGCAGCCGGTAGCCGCGGGAATCACCCACGTGGCACACGCCGAATTCGGATCCGTTAAAGAGCAGGGCGGTCAGCGTGGTGCCCATGCCCTCGGTCTCCGGGTGCTCGTCCACGTGCTCGCGGATCGCCGCATTGGCGTCTTCCGCCGCCGCGCCGAGCAGGGCCAACATGTCATTATCGCCTGGATCGCGCTCGAGGGAGGCCATGTGCTCCACCATGGTGGTGGAAGCAACCTCGCCGGCTGCGTGGCCTCCCATGCCGTCGGCCAACATCAGCAGGTGCGGGCCCGCGTGGGCGGAATCCTCGTTATTTTCGCGGACCAGTCCGCGGTCCGTCACTGCAGTAAAAGTCAGGCTTAAAGTCATGCCATCAACCTCACGGTCGTTCGGCCAAGTTTGATATCGGAGCCGACTCCGACTCGTTCTGGCTGGTCAATGCGAACGCCACCAACGAAGGTGCCGTTGCGGGATTCGAGGTCCTCCACGAACCACTCGCTGCCCCGGCGGAACAAACGGGCGTGGTGACCGGAGGAGAAATCGTCACCAGTGACAAAGTCACAGTCCTGTGCGCGGCCCATCGTACAGTCCTCAAGAGTGCCTAGCTCCATGTGGGAACCGCGCAGCGGCCCGTCCACGATGGTGATCTCACGCGGCGCTTCGCGACGCCTCTGGGCCCCCTTCATCGGGGCCGATGCCTGGTAGACGCCGGCGGCCTTATTGGCATCGCGACGCATGGCGTTGAGTGCGACCAAGATGAACAGCCACAATAACACCAGCAGGCCGATGCGCAGCGAGAGCAGCACGATCGAATCCATGGAAAATCCTTACGCTAAAAATCTGTGAACGTTGCCGGGGGTGGCTTAATAGCCTTGGCCCTCGAGGCCGGTGATGCGCACCTCGATGTGGGAGTGGCCGAGGGTGATCACGTCACCGTCGGCAAGCAGCCAGTTCTCAATCGGGGTGTCGTTCACGGTGGTGCCATTCGTGGATTGCAGGTCCACCAGCACGGCGTCTTGGCCGTTCCAGGTGATTTCCGCGTGCTGGCGGGAGACACCGGTATCGGGCAGGCGCAGGTCCGCGTCGTTGCTGCGGCCCAGGATGTTGGAGCCTTCCTGCACGTGGTAGACGCGGGAGGAGCCGTCCTGCAGCATGAGCGTCACCGCAGGGCCCTGCGGTGCAGGCTCGTTCGGGGTGGGGGCCATGAAGGCGGTGGTTGCGGCCTCGTCGGCGTTGTGCGGCTGGGTCATAGAGTCCTCCTGACCATGGTCGTGGTGGAAAATCGCATCGAATCCGGTTTCTTCGGTGGGCTCGTGATCCAAAAAAGAGGACACGCGCAACTGCCCAGTCCGCAGCCCCGATTCCTCCGCGATGCGGACGATGACCGGCCCGGCGAGGGACCAGCCACTGTTACGGATGAAGCGGGTGAGCTGATCAGCTAGATCCTTGGGAACACCCCGGTCCTGGGAGAGGTTCTCGATGTCCTTGGAGGATACGCCGACGGTCATGACGTTGGGGCTATACAGCTTGCCGTCGTCACCGCGGGACAAATTGTCCTGCGCCTCCTGCTTAAGAAGCTCCTCAATCTCAGCGGGGACGACCTTACCGCCGAAGACAAAGGCCATGCCGTTGTCCAGTCCGCGTTGCAGGGAAGAATCCAGCTTGGCGAGCTTATCTAGCAATGCCATAGGAAGAGCCGTCCTCCTTTCGGGATGTTTTCAGGGAGAGATATAGCAGCGATCAGTATAGGGTGCTTTCCTTGACTTAACGTAGACGCGCGCGGCAAAGTTCCCTGGGAAGTTCGGGTTTGCCAGCGGATTTGTAGAATCTGCTGGACTGCGTGCTAAGGTTAGCTAGTCACCAAGACATCAATACCCTGCCCGGGTGGCGGAATTGGCAGACGCGCTGGCTTCAGGTGCCAGTGTCCTTATAGGACGTGCGGGTTCAAGTCCCGCCCCGGGCACGCTGAGCAGTTCAACAAACTGCTACACCGGAGGTCACAAACTCGAAAGGGTTTGTGACCTCCGGTTTCTTTGTTTTTCTGAACTTGAGCGGTCGAGGATTGCAAGTGTGGGGATTTACATCCTAACTCCCGCTCTCGGCTTTCGAACTTTTGTTTTCGATGGTGTCAATAGAGGGTTAAGGGTCAAAAGAGTCTGTCCCTTAACCCTCAACGGAGTATTTTGCTACTTAACTCGGTTCTTTTAACCCTTAACCCAAGAAGCATGTTTGAACATATTGTGTATGTGTCTGTCGACGAAAGCACAGGTGAAGTGGCTATAAATAGAAAAGACGAAGCGTCTGAATTTTCGTATGAAGAATTGGCGCGATGGGCTGAATCAGAAGAGTTCTTTGACGCACTGAAGGCTTCCTCCAAGTCAACGAAATCGAACGAGACTGCGCTGCGCAAAGCACAAGATATACTCCGTAAGCAGCGTGGAGAATTGCGGTGAAAGTCCCTAGGTGCGGTGGTGACCGCCTAGGAACTCTCTTTCTAGTGCAGCAATAGCTCTTGGATTAGTGGTGAGTGTCTGGTGGCTTTAGCTGAGTACCGGAGACTGCTAGCGGCACGCGACTCATTTTCTTTGTGTTGAGAAGGGGGTGGCTTCCTTGCCCTGTGGCTTTCATCATATTGGCTTAAACTCTGCCAGCGTGTTCTAACAGGTAGATAGCATCTCGTGTTGTGAGTCCCCTTCTCTAAGGAAGTCATAGAAAATGAAGTTTACTTTTGAGGTCCCTGAACCGTTGCAGCGGTCTGTACCTGTTTCATATTACGAAAATATTCTGTCTGAATACCGATACCGAGACATCTCATTTCTCAAAATGGACACTACGGGTCAGGTTCTTGGCAAATGTGAGATCGGGGGAATCAACTACGCCATTAAAAGCTACGAGACTGCCGGATTGATTACCTCAATAGAAATTTTGGACGCGCGTGAGACAGATAGCTTCAATGTTACGGCTAAGACGCAGGCGCAACCCTGTGTAACTATAGGGTGTACCCCATTGGGGCGCTTGCGGTTTTTGTCTCGCGGGTAGCATTGGAGGGGAAGTATTAATTTAGCGTGATTGTGAGGGGCACTAATGAAGGAAGTTGTTTTTGACGATCGCCAGGAGCATTCGGGCGATTTTTTGGCAAGCTTGGGGATTGGTCGTAGTGATTTGACTGATCAGGAGCGAGAGCGTGCGTTGGCGGAGATTGAAGCGGGCTTAGTGGCATTGAAACGCCCTTTCCATGTGGAGATTCGTGATGTCGCGTTAGTTGTGCGTAATGTGCCGGATGAGCTCGGCCATTTGCATAGTGCTTTGAAGTAAAGCGTTCTTGTGTGGCAATGCGACAACACCCACCCTTCGGGGTGGGTGTTCGTTCTCTTAGTGAAGTGCTGGCCATTCTCGGAGGTTCAACCGGTCGCACAATCACGTTCATGATCGTCGTCTCTGAGAGTTAATCTGCGACGCTGCAGGGGATGATAGGTTATGGGCTTTAAGTTAAGTTGTATTTTTTTTGAAAAGGTGTAACCTGGTGAACATCAAGCCGCAAGGCAAATAAGCTCTGGCCCTCAGTTGAACTGGGGGCCATCTTTTTTATAACAATGGGGATTGTTTAAGCGCCTGGGGGATCCATTTTTCGTTTCGGAGCCAGATCCCTAGGTCTTCGTTTATAGCTTTGGCAATTGTCACGCAGTCTTGGTGCGTTCTGCTGACAGCGTCAGTGTCTTTGATAAGTGGACGTCTGTGGGTGGCGCGGTTGCGGATATCCTTCACCGCCATTACGCGTTGTTGAAAATCTACTCTATCTGGGGAATTTAGATGGGGAGCGAACGCTTCATTCCAGAGAATCACGCGTGCATTATTTTCGCGAGCGTGTTTCTTTGGCAATAGGTGGACCCAGTTTCCAAAGGTTAGTCCTGCCACATAATCGTCATGTGTTGGAATTCCTCCGACTGTTTGCGTGTGGGCGTATTCTTTCAGTGCCGTACCTTCGGAAGGGATAACTAACTCTTTCAGCTTTCCTTCGGGGTTGGTTAGCCATTCGGGGGAGCCATTTTGTGGTGATTTACTGTTCCATTGAGCTAAAGCCCGATCTATAAAATTTCGGAGCAAAACTTCAACTTCGCCTGTCGTTCTATCTACAACTGATGCGAGATATCCGTTCCATAGGTACAACTCAGCCGCCAAAATAATAATTCGTTGTTCAGTCTCGGCATGTTTTTTGGCGATGTCTAAGTAGGTCTGTCTTCTTGGGCGGGGAAGTGCGTCGACGATTCTGCGCGCATCAGTGTACGTAAGAGGGTTGGTATAGAGATTCATGACATAACCTTTCGTAGAAATACTTTCCAATCTTACGGCAAGGTTATGGGGGTGATAGCACCCATTCTGCTCAATAGCAAGTTGAAACAGCTAAATGTGACTAGAAACACATTTGTGGCGATTCTCGTCACACCCGCATGCGAACGTACTAGAACACCTTTCCATGCTTCACTCCAAGTTCAGTGCTAAAATCGCCCAGTTTCAACCCTATTCCTTACGTGTAGTGTAAAGTTATGCACTCAAGTGAGCCTTCCATAGGTAAATATCATTACCCTGAATACTCAGAGTTTGATCAACGTCGAATTGAAGCCAATAACGCGATAGTCGGACTTCTGGCAGGATCACGGCTCGCAACAAATGCCCTCCAGCTTTCCCAAGGGTCACAGGTTCCCTTATCTGAAATGTTTCCAGCAGTAACGCATGTCGAGCGGTTCAATCTTGTCGTAGAGGATGCACGAAACATCCTTTTAGATGCAGAAAGGCATCTAGCTAATCTAGCGATTCCTTATGCACAATCTCTACAAGAAGATCATCTCCAAAGAACCATTACGGTTCTACAGGATCACGGACTGGACCTTTCTCATCCTGAAGGCGCGCCAACTAACAGGCTCAACGCTTCCAACCTCCATGAGATTTTTTTCCACACCTGTGATGAGTACGTAGGGAGAGCTACCAGCGATGTAGACTCACGATCTTCAATGCTAGAAATTTTCCATCTTCTCAGGAAAATAAGAAACGCAAACACCCACAGTGGCGGACGAGTCAGCCCATCAATCCAAAATGATATGAATTCACTCAGTGAGGACGCCCTTTCTCATTGGAAAAAAATAAACCAAGGGAAAACCCCTCAGGATATCCAGGGGAATGACGGAAAAATCTCCCTCACTGCGGAACATATTTTCACTGAATTCAGCGTCATTAAACAGTTAGGAAGATTAGCTCAAAGATCCTTTATTGAAGTCATGCCCGCAGAGTACTTCGCAAAAGTATCTATAGAACACTTTGTTCGCTCCACAAGCAAACAAAAGAACAGCGACGGATGGAAGAGAAGCCTCGAGCGGCTAACGAAAAGACTTTTCCCCAAAGGATTAAAACAACTGGAAACAGTTGCTCGCGAAGAAGGCCACTGGACTAGAGCCCAGTGGTAGATATGAAAAAGGGCGCTTTACCGTTAAGCTACACCCCGTAAGGGGGCTGGGAATCGAACCCAGATCTCCTTTTTCCGTGAAAGCTCCCGGACATGAACCGGCTGGAGTCTCTATCTCTAGCTTCCTTTGATCTCCACAATACCTTAAACAAGCGAACAGTTCAATTCACGCCACAGACAGCAACATTTGCAACCAGTGGATTCAAAGGAAGGAGTACTCCTAGAACACCTTACTGCCAAAACAAGCAAGAGAGCTGTGTATTGCTTACGGCCTTGACCGCACTGCCCTAGTCACCATCTCCTCCAACGCTTCCGGTGACACCGGGCATAGACTCGTCGCCTCCAAACTCACATTCACATTCTTGCGCCGAATCGCCACATCCGAATGCGTAAGCCCATGCATCGTGCACTCAAACCCCTCACGGACGGCCCACCGAGCCAGCTTGTCCGTCTGATGCGGATCAACCACCGCGCACTTTCTGGGGTTGCCCGCAAATCGTGGACACGTAGTGGAGCTACCTAGTGGTTAGGCAGCTATTTCTTTTCTGCTGGTGGTTGAACCGGTGTGGTTCTCGAAGTCGACGGGGCTGACCATCCCGAGTGCGGAGTTTCGGCGCCGGCGGTTGTAGACGACTTCAATCCAGTAGGCAACGGCCTTGCGCGCGGCATCACGGGTCGCCCATCGCTTACGGTCGTAGAATTCGGTTTTAAGCGTCGACCAGAACGACTCAGCCATCGCGTTATCGAAGCACACACCAGTACGCCCCACAGACTGAGCAATGCCCAGTCTGCTGCAGACCTCCCAGAGCTTCTCACTGGTAAATTGCGTTCCACGGTCAGCGTGAAACACCAGCCCATCAGGAACATCACCGCGCAGCGTATGCGCCATCCGCAGGGCCCGTTCAACCAGGTGTGTGTCTTGAACACTATCCATAGCCCAGCCCAGTACCCTGCGGGAATGACCATCGCGGACCGCGCACAAGTACAACCAGCCCTCATTCGTTCGTAGATAGGTAATATCTGACATCCACACTCGGTTGAGCTCACCAGTATCAAACATGCGCTTGACCAGGTCAGGAAGAGTTGACTTACGCTTGGCTTGTATCGTTGTCACCGGGACAAAGGCACGCGGTGAAATCCCTTCAATGCCCATCATGCGCATCCGCTTAGCCACAGTCTTACGGTTAAGCGAAATGCGGTAGCGCTCGGCAAGCTCTGCGGTGATCCGCGGAGCACCATAAACCTCATCAGAGTCTTTCCAAATCTGATGAATCTTACGGTCAACATCATCGTAAAATTCTGCCCGATCATCCTTTCCGGATAGCCGTTTCTGCTGCGCATGGGCCCATTTGTAATATCCAGACCGAGACACTTATAATAGGCGTGCCATGCGCTTGATGCTGTAGTTCGCCTTGCTCTGGCTGCATCAATTTGAACTTTTCTGCTCGCGTTGCCTCAAAGCGAAGAAGGCTGTCGCTTTTGACAAAAACTCGTTATCCATCTTCGCTTCTGCCAACTCACGGCGCAGACGAGCATTCTCAGCTCGGAGATCAGCCTCGCTCATCCCATCTGAGGCTCCTCGGCGTTCACGCTCGAGTTTGACCCACCGGCCTAAAAGCCCGGCAGAAACGCCAATCTCCTTAGCCACATGAGCGATCGGTCGCTCTGACTCGATAACCAGGTTCGCGGCCTCACGCCGGTACTCAGGCGTGTACTTCTTGCGCTGTTGACTCACAATGAACATCCTCTCCTACGGACACAAGATCCGTACAAATAGGGTGTCCACTAAACGAGGGTAACCTCAGGATTGTGTTGTCAGTTTCTTGTAGATGACGATTTTTTAAGACTGTTGCTCCGCCGTAGAAGAAGGATTGATTTTCTCACGTGTCGGGAACGCGGTGCGCGCTCTCTGCCGTGATTGGGGATGTAGTCCTCATACGCAAAGTGTCCGATCCCTCTCTTGCGAATGACGGTGAAATAGTCATTACGGGCTAAATAGTCTCTACCAGTAAAGAGCGATGATATCGCCTATCAAATAGCGATTTGAATCATCGTTCGGTGGGTGTAAGACGTTTTCCTCGCTTTTGAGTGGAGCTCCGGCTCCTCGCTCTAAACTAATCGCCTTGCTTCGCAAGCTTCCGATCTCATCGGGATTGGTTTCTGTGCTTCCCCGCGACGAAAGTAAAACATCAACTTGGTCAAATGCATCTTTAAGTTGACGTTGAGAACTATCGGTAACCATTTGAGCTATCTCGTTAACTTGTGGTTCTAGTTGAACCTTGAGTTCCTCATCGTCGGTTCTGATTTGTAAGTAGTAGCGGAGGATTCTTCCTACTGCATCTGAAACTGGTGCTTTTGCTTTCTGCTTGCCGCTTAATATGGAATTCAACTCGGCAACCTCTGCATCAAAGCCCTCTAAGCCAGGCAATCCCCTAGCAACATCGAAGAGCTTGAGGGGAGACCAGCTAGTCGAGGGGGTATCTTGGCTAACTCGAACCAGGGCAATGCACTCGGATTGGTCGAAAAGAAAGCCTCGAACATCTCCCCAATAGTTGTCGAGTTGGGTAAGACCGACAAGACGAATAGGACTATTTGCCTTGCCATCAGATCGACGGATGAGTGTGCTAGCTTCTTCGTCCCAGTCCCAATCAACGAGCTCCGAGTTTATTGGAATTTGGCCGATTAGCATTTGCTGAATTAGTTGGGCGGCCTGGATAAAGGTGTCATCCTGGGAAATTCCAAGCGCTGGAGTATTGGCCGAGGTTTCGACAAGCGCGCTAGCAATGGTGCTATAGGCATAAATTGAATGGGCTTCTAGGCGTATTCTGACCTGAATTAGTTGCCCGCGGTGTAGTCCACCAGGCAGTAACTCTCGTTGAATGCTGGATTGCGGCACGCCGTCCCAGATCTGACTTTCTTTTCCGGCATAGGATTCTCTCGACACAAAATCTCTGAAAAGAGACTGTTCTGAAGAGACTTGTTCGATCTGTAGGGCTCTGCTTTTTCCAGATCGGAAGCTGATAGATGATGTGCCATTCGAGGCCCTATCATTGAGGTGAGAAATGGACGCACCGCCTCCGAGTGTTAATCCTAAGTCCTTTGTTTTCGTCTGAGTAAGGGTCGTTTTGGCATCCTCAGGACCGAACCGGGAGATATACAAGCTACGAAGAGCCAACTCATCGAGATAGAGGAACTGTCTTATGTCACCCAGCGGCGCCGCTTTACGGGAAAGCCGCTCGATTTTTCTTAGAATCCGTGCGCGACGGAAGCTTTCCTGCTTCTTCCTATAGTTTCGGAACCAACTCTTAATATTCACTTTTCTTCGCCTTTTCGTGCATTTCGCGCGGTAGTCGCTTTTTCAAATCCCAAAAGAAAGTGATCATTATATATTCTTGAACGACCTTCGATGACAGCTAACTCTCCTGAGTACTGGAGAATCGACCGTAGTTCTGCGGCAGTCCATCCTTCGGTTTGTGACGAAATCTTATCGAAATCAATATTGCTAGCTAGCGTTGGCGTGCGAGACTTTAGAATCTCAAGACGGTCCATTTGATTCGGTAGACGAAAATATACTTCGCGGTCAAACCTCCCGGGTCGGCGCAGTGCGCGGTCAATGTCGGAAATACGGTTGGTTGCCCCGATAGTTAGGACATTTTCAGGTGCCCCTACTCCGTCCATGTTCGTGAGAAATACATTAACGAGACGGGAACCGTTTTCATACGCATTCGAACGGTCTTTAGTTAAAACATCAATCTCATCAACAAAAATGATTGACATTTCTTGTTTAGCAGCGTCCTCGTATATTGCTTCAAGTCGTTCTTCACTTTGCCCGACTAGCTGACCACCTAGAGACGCGGTTGTAACCAAATAGAAGGCGGACCCAGACTGGGCTGCCATTATTTGAGCTAAAAAGGTCTTCCCAGTTCCCGGTGGACCTGCGAAAAGGATCCCGTGTACAGGATCAACCTTCATCTGTGAGATTAACTCTCGTCCCTCCAGCGTGGTGTACAACTCTACTATTTGTTTTGCGTCGGTCAGTATCTCGTGCGAGCCGACAAAATAGTCCCACTGAAATCTCTCAGGGTCTAGGTCAATACGAAACTTCGAGGCACTGGCTTCATCCTCGATAGTGCTTTTTCGCGCTGCTTCTTGTGGGATGACTCTCAAAATCGAAGAACTCTCATTGAAGAGGGCGTAATCTCCCAGACTCCATCGAGCATTTCTATGCACCAACTTGTGGGAATACCCGTCTGGAGTCTTTATAAGAATTTCGTCGGGGCCGGACTTTTGTTCGATAACCCCAATTTGGGCCTTAACTTCCCAGCTCTCGTCGGATGCGATTTCCCAGCCCGAGGAATACACGAGGATGTCGCCTACCTTAGGGCTCAATGTCTTGATCTCTTGATCCCCGGCTAAAAGCAGCCCATTTGGTAAACGCACCATCGGCGTTCCTTGGGGTGTGAAGTGATCGAGCTTAACCGTGAGTGTTGTTAACGGTTCGTCCAATGATTCGCTTCTTCCGATTGCTCCCGCGGCATTACATGCGAGGTTGATGGATGTTTACGGCCTGAGTGGGCTTCACTCTATAGGTTGAGATTTATTAGCGTCTCAGTATATCCGCATCGTTTAACAGGAAGCACGCGATTCCTTTAGTCATTTGCATCCGCAGGATGCTTAGGATTCCGATTCGACGTGTTGCTGTAATTTTGTGTGCCAAACATTTGAGGTGGCGATGAATGAAGCATTGGTTGCGGATTTGATTCTCTGACGGCGGGTTGCCGTCTGGATAGATCGCGGGCCGATACTCGAATTCTGACTGGGATCGCTGTGTGGTGAAAGTTTGAGCAAATGCGCAGGTCGTTGAGTGATTGTTTAGTTCTGTTGCAAAGTTGGGCGGAGAGCAGCGAAGACTCAGTTTCTCATTTCCTGATGGCCGCTGTGTGTGGGCGTTGTTAGGCCGTCTCGAAGACCCTGTTGACGATCACCGCGTCCGGGTTCGGTTGCCCGTGAGGTCAAACACAGTGCCTTGCCCTTTCCGCAATGAGTGCATCGCCTCCATCCCTTTCAACGTCCGATATGCAGATGTCCGGTTCTTAAACGTGCCTTTCGGCCCGAGGATCCGCTTCAGTCGACCATGGTCGCCTTCTAGGATGTTGTTGAGGTATTTCACCTGTCGGTGTTCCACTGTTGGCGGGCAGGTTCCCCCTGACTTCAACTCGGCGATTGCCCTGGCTAGGGAGGATGCTTTATCGGTGTTGATCACTCTGGGATACCCGGCTGACGCATTGTATCTGAGAGCCTTGGCCAGAAAACGTTTCGCTGCGGCCACGTTCTGCTTCGGAGAGAGGTAAAAGTCCAGGGTCTGGCCACCGGCGGTGATCGCCCGATAGAGGTAGCACCACCTGCCGCCGATCCGGATATAGGTCTCACCACCCGCCAGGAACTGGCCTGCCAGTCAGGTACCTGCCGGTACCACCGTGTTTGCTTGTCCAGCTCAGGGGCGTATTTCTGGACCCAGCGGTAGGCCGTGGTGTGATCAACCGGCACACCCCGCTGAAGTCATCATTTCCTCCAAGTCTCGGTAGCTCACCCCTAGCGGCAGTACCACCGCACTGCCCACAGAATGATGTCACGGGGGAAATGACGACCGGAGAAGATACCCATGGCTGTGATTATTTCACGTCGCTCTTCCTACTGCCCCAACTTTGCAACAGCACCCAAAGCCCTGGAATGAACTCCTGTCACCAGGGTCATTCCAGGGCATATTTCCTGACTAAGAGAAGCAGTGACACAGAAGGCCTACCTCAGCGTGGGTCCTGTGGGCGTGCAGGTTCCGTGTGTGGCTGGTGTGCTGCGGCATGGTCGGTAGCGATTGATGACCGACTCTGGAGCGGGTGCCTTGTCTGGTCTCGTGGTTCAGGGTGGGTGGACTATTCGGCGGGTTGGATCTCGCTCTCGGTGACCCACTTGTGGTTGGTCATCGTCATCCCGTCGACGGTGAGATCAACCATGTAGACCGTCTCCTCGGTGGAGTAATCGATGGTGGCCTCAGCACCCTTCATGCCGGACATGTGCTCGGCATCCAGGACAACGCTCGCCCCGTCGGGCAGGGGGGCCTGACCCGGATCGACGAGCTCCTCATGGACGACCCAGCGGTGGTCGGTAACCGGGGCCCCACCCTCGGTGGGGGTGTAGCTGACCGAATAGGTCGTGGTGTCAAAAGCCCCGGAAATGGTGGCGGTGGCCCCGTCCATGCCGGGCATGTGGTCAGCGGTGAGGATGACCTCGGTGCCCACCGGGTACGTGGGATCCTCGGTCTCTTCAATGCCTGCCGGCGGTGCCCCGCCGTCGGCAGGGTGGTCGTGCCCGCCGTGCTCTTCGTCGGCAGTGGTGGTGTCTTCCTGGTGGGTCTCGTTGGTCTCTGCGGTTGCCGTCGTGGTGCTGGTGCTGTCGGCATCGTCAGAGTTGTCGGTGGCGTCGCTGCAGGCGGTCAGCGCCAGGGTGGAGGTCAGTACCAAGGCGGCGAGGGTAATGCCGCGTTTCATGAGCGTTCCTTTCAAAGGTGGTGTGAGTTAGGGGTCGAGAGACAAGGTCAGTCAGTAACGGTTACGGGGGATATCGACCCACTGTGTTCCTCCTTCCCGTCGGTCGGAGCCAGGTGAGCCGGATCTAGATCAATGCGGCGCAACAGCTGGGCGTTCAGGGCCACCACGATGGTCGAGGCAGACATCAAGATCGCGCCCACGGCCGGGGACAGCACGAACCCGATCGGGGCGAGCACTCCGGCGGCCAGCGGCACGGCGAGGATGTTGTAGCCAGAGGCCCAGATCAGGTTCTGGATCATCTTGCGGTAGCTGGCCTGGGACAGCTCGATCATCGACAGCACTGCCCGCGGGTCATCACTGGCTAGGACCACCCCGGCAGATTCCATGGCCACATCCGTGCCGGCACCGATGGCGATACCGACATCCGCGCGGGTCAAAGCGGGGGCGTCATTGACACCGTCACCGACCATGGCCACGCTCAAACCCCGGTCCTGCAGCTGCGTGACCTTGGTGTCTTTGTCCTGAGGCAGGACCTCGGCGAAGACCTCATCAATGCCTAAGTCCTGACCGACAGCATGGGCGACCTGCTGGGCGTCGCCGGTGATCATCGCCACCTTCACCCCGCGGTCCTGCAGGGCTTTCACGGCGGCGCGGGATTCGGGGCGAATCTTGTCCTCGACGGCCACGGCACCGATGATCTGACCGTCGCGGACAATATGGAGCACGCCGGCCCCACGCCCGGTCCAGGCGCTGGTGGTGTCGGTGAGCTCGGCCGGGGTGGTGAGGTTGAACTCGCGCAGCATGTTCGGCCCACCCACGAGGATCTCAGCGCCATCGACAGTGGCCCGGATCCCGCGGCCGGAGGCGGCGGTGAAACCGGTTGCGCGCAGTGGGCGGCGTGAGGCCTCCGGGTGTGCGGCCGCGGCAGCCACGATGGCGCGGGCCACGGGGTGCTCGCTGTCGGCCTCCGCGGCGGCGGCCAGGGCCAGCAGGTGCCCTTCCGAAGTACCGGGCACCGGGGCGACACCGGTGACCGCGTGCGCACCCTCGGTCAGGGTGCCGGTTTTGTCGAAGAGCACCACGTCGATGGTGCGCATCCGCTCGAGCGCCATCCGGTCCTTGATGAGCACCCCGGATTTCGCTGCCCGCTCGCTGGAGATCGCAATGACCAGAGGAATCGCCAGGCCCAGGGCGTGCGGACAGGCGATGACCAGCACCGTGACCGTGCGCACCACGACATCGTCCGGGCTGCCGATGATGGTCCACACCACCGCGGTGATCAGAGCGGAGATCAGCGCGAACCAGAACAACAACGCCGCCGCCCGATCCGCCAGGGCCTGGGCCCGGGAGGAGGACTCCTGGGCGTCGGCAACCATGCGTTGGATCCCGGCCAGGGCGGTGTCCCCGCCGGTAGCCTCCACCCGGATGCGGACGGTGTTGTCGGTGGCCACGGTACCGGCGACCACCTTGTCACCGGTGTCGCGGAAGACGGGACGGGATTCGCCGGTGATCATCGCCTCATCGAATTCGGCGGCTCCGTCGAGGATGGTTCCGTCGGCCGGCACCCGGGCACCGGCCCTCACCAGCACGACGTCGTCGACGACCAGCTCAGAGATGGACACGGTACGGGTGGTGCCGTCGATGACTTTCTCGGCCTCATCCGGCAGCAGGGCAGCCAGCGCGTCAAGCGCGGAGGACGCGGCCCCGAGAGCGGACATCTCCAGCCAGTGGCCCAGCAGCATGATGGTCACCAGCAGGGCCAGCTCCCACCAGAAGTCCAGGTCGAAACCGCCCAGCCCCAGAGTGGTGACCCAGGAGGCGACAAACGCCACGGTGATGGCCATGGCGATCAGGAGCATCATGCCGGGTTGGCGGGATTTCAGTTCTTTCCATCCGCCCTTGAGGAAAGGCGTTCCGCCGTAGGCGAAGATGATCGTGCCCAGCACCGGGGGGATCCAGGTGGATCCGGGGAATGCCGGGAGGTGGTAGCCGAGCAGGTGGGCGACCATGGGGCTGAAAATAACGACGGGAATGGACAGAATCAGCGACCACCAGAAGCGGTCTCGAAACATTGCGGTGCTGTGTCCGGCGTGTTCGCCGTGACCATGAACGTGGTGGTCTTCGTCCGGGGCGGAATGCGGGTGATCGTGGGGCATCGCCTGGCCGTGGGTGTCGGCATCCGCATGGTGTTCGTGGCTGGCAGGATCCGGGTGGTGGGTGTGGTCTGTTTCCGGAGCGGGGTGATCACCGGAATGGTGGGGAGTGCTCATGACGTTCCTTTCGCTCAACCCGGCCGGGGTCGAGATGATGGGTGAACTGATCAGGATAAGACGGTGTAGCCGGCCTCCTCGATGGCTCGGCGAACCATCTCTGGAGGTACGACACCGGTGACCGTGACGGTGGAAACATCACCAGCAGCGAGATCAATCTGGACGTCGTCGACCTGGGGGAGGGCCTGAAGGGCCTGGGTCACGCTTTTCGCGCAGTGCCCGCAGGTCAGGCCGGTGACCTGGTAGCTAGGGGAGGACGCTCCTGCTGACGAGTCGCTGGCGGCAGGGATGGAGGCGGTGTCGGCACGAGAGGCAGGTCCGCAACAGCTGCAGCCGTGGGAGGCCATCGGCAAGAGGCGGGGCTTGGAGGTGATCATGGAAAAGCTCCTACGGGTCGGTGGGATGCGGTAACGCTCGCTAGCATATACCCCCCGGGGGTATATTTTCAATGGGTGGAGGGCACGGCTCTCACGCGGGGCAGGGTGTGGTCATCGAGCAGCCTCCTCACTGTCGGGAGGGGACAGCGGGAGGCGGAGGGCAAATACCGCTCCGCGACCGGGTCCGGGGGAGGTGGCGGTGAGAGTGCCGCCGTGGGCCTCGATCAATGCCTTGGAGATGGTCAGACCGATACCGGCCCCGGCGTCGTCCCGGCTGCGGGCGGCATCCCCCCGGTAGAAGCGTTCGAAGATGTATCTGAGCTGGTCAGGTGGGATGCCCTCGCCGTCATCGGCGACGTGGATGAGTGCGGTGGAAGCCCCCTGTCGGTGGACGCTGATCCGGACCTGCCCGCCGGCCGGGGTGTGCCGTAGCGCGTTCGACAGGAGATTGCTCATCACCTGGCCGAAGCGTTGCCGGTCCACGAGCACCCGGGCGGTGTCTGTAATGGTCTCGACCTGTAAATCGACGCCTTTGTCAGCATAAGCTTCCCCCGCGGCAGCAGCGGCGGTATGGAGCAGATTCCCGAGCCCTTCCTCCGCCAGGTCCAAATCGATCCGGTGTTCCTGGGCCCGGGAGACATCGTCGATGTCTTCCATCAACCGGGTCAGGCGGGTGAGTTGGTCAGCCATGATCGTGTGGGTGGCATTATTCCAGTCCACGACCCCGTCTTGGAGACCATCGAGGTAGACCGTGAGCACCGATAAGGGGGTGCCCATTTCGTGGGCCAGATCAGAGAGCATCTGGCGGCGGACCTGTTCGGTGTGTTCCAGCCGGTCGGCCATGGTGTTGAAGGTATGCGCCAGGGTGGTGACCTCGGGGCCTGCTTTTCCGGCGGGCACGCGGATACGGGAGTTGCCGGCCGTCAGGCTGGTAGCGGCGCGGGTGAGGTCCTGCAGGGGGGTGCGCAGACGACGCGATAACCACAGGCTGGCCAGCAGGGCGCTGATCAAGGCGGTGGGCAGGGCGACGGCCAGGGTGATCAGGTTGGCGCCCCGGTAGGCCTGCTCGGCATGGAACAGCTCCAGCGAGGGGTCCTCCCGGCCGGTCATCAACATATGATCATGGAACAGGGTCGGACCCACCATCGTGGCCACGGCCGAGGCCACCAGCAGGCTAATCACCACGACCAACACCTGGGCGGCCAGGAAGCGGAAGGTCAGGCCGGGTCCGTGATTCATGGTTGCCCCACCCGGTAGCCCACGCCACGCACGGTGTCGATAAACCCCCGGCCCCGGGTGTCGGTGCCGAGCTTGCGACGCAAGTTGCCGATGTGGACATCGACGATGCGTTCATCACCGACCCAGGTGGTGTCCCAGACCTCGGTGACCAGGTCGTGGCGGGTCAGCACCTGGCCGGGGCGCAGGGCCAGGGCAACCAGCAGCTCGAACTCCGTGCGGGTGAGCTCCACGGTCGTCTCCCCCACCCGCACCTGATGGGCGACGGGGTCAAGGATGAGGTCACCAACGATCAAGGGGGTGGTCACCTGCGGTGGGGTGGTGCTGGTGCGCGGGCGGCGCAGCACCGCATGCACCCGGGTCACCAGTTCCCGGATGCTAAAGGGTTTGGTGATGTAGTCATCCGCCCCCAGGGTCAAACCGCTGATCTTGTCGTCCTCGCTGCCACGCGCGGTGAGCATGAGGATGTAGCAGTCCGAGAAGGTGCGGATGCGTCGGCACACCTCCAGGCCGTCGAGTTGGGGCAGCCCCAGATCCAGCACCACGACATCGGGGGAAAATCGACGGGTCTCGTCCACGGCCTGGGTGCCGGTGTGCGCCTGGCGGGTATCGAAGCCGGCCCGGATGAGGTAGGAGGCCACCATCTGAGCCAGGGGTTGTTCATCATCGACGACCAGCACCCGCCCCGGGGGCGTGGCGGTGGTCGGTGTGCAGTCAGTCATAGACCCCAGTATCGCTCCGGGCAGGGAGAATACCACCCTCGCTCAGTGCCCGGCGGGGAAATCTTCATCAAATCTTCAAACATCACCCTTCGACCGCCGTCACCCCTGTGCCCCACCCCGGGCCGACGGCATCGCCTCCCCTCGTCGGTTCAGCAGGCGCCACCAGGAATTTCACTGCCTGCACCGCATACTCGGGGCGGGTAGAAGGACATCGCCTACGGCTGTGGGGTGGTGTCCCGGTGGTGACCCAGCCCACTGAGTCCACCCCCTTTTTTACCCTGTTATAAGGCTGTGAGCAGGGTTTTTGATTTCTAGTCCGTCAGGCACCCGTGCTAGATAAAGGTATGGCATCGACCTTGAGACGGTGTCTTCTCACGGTCTTACCACGATCCAAGGAGATTGACGTGAAACGAGCAGCGATCGCAGCCGCCGCCCTTGCCCTCGCCCTCACGGGGTGTTCGGCCGCCGACCCGGAACCCACCGCCGACGGGACGGTGTCCCAGGATACATTCCTGACTACCCATGGCCTGGCCGCCATGGACGCGGTGGAGATCATTGATCACCTCGACCGGCAGAAGGTCACTGAGCGTCCCACGGATCTGATCGCCTCAGTGCGTGCCGATGAACTGCTGCTCTCGAGCGATGGCCAGGAAGTCGTGGTCGATCTTCCCGACAATCAGACGTATGTCTCGATCGCACCCTATCTCACCTCCACCCACGACTGCTTCTACCACAGCCTCACGACCTGCCTGGGGGAACTCGACAATGAGGATATCCAGGTCACGATCACCGATGAGGCGACCGGTGAGGTGCTGGTGGACGAGGCGACAACCACCTTCGACAACGGGTTTATTGGCTTCTGGCTTCCCGATGATGTCACCGGCCTGATTGAGGTCAGCTACCAGGGGCGTACCGGCACCACGGAGTTTTCCACCACCGACGACGGTGCCACCTGTGTCACAGACCTGCGCCTGACGTGATGGCTCAGCAGGGTCCTCACCTGCGACTGTCTCCCGTGTCACTGAAATCTTGCACCAAGGAAGGTTAAATCATGACGAACGCGTTTTCCCGACGACAGTTTCTGCTCGGTGGGCTCGTCCTCGCCGGCACCGGGGCCGTGACCGCCTGCACCAGCGACCCTGGACCCGCTGCCCCGGCACCAGGTCCCTCCCTTCGCCCCACCCCCACTGCGCTCAGTGAGCCGACGGTGCGCCGGACACTGACCGCCCGGCCCCTCTCTCTGGATATCGGCGGCATCGAAGCCAAGACGTGGGGATACGTCTCTGACACCGGGGATGCGGCCATTGAGGCCACCGCCGGCGACGTCCTCCAGGTCGATATCACCAATGAACTGCCTGAGAGCACCTCCATCCACTGGCATGGCATCGCACTCCACAACGCAGCCGACGGTGTGCCCGGCATGACCCAGGACCCCATTGAACCTGGCGAGTCTTTCTCCTATGTTTTTGAAGTCCCCCACGGTGGCACCTACTTCTACCATTCCCACTCCGGCCTGCAGCTTGATCGCGGCCTTCACGCCCCACTGATCGTCCGTGACCCGCAAGACGCTGAGGACCAGGACGTCGAGTGGACCATCGTGCTCGACGACTGGGTCGATGGCATTCAGGGCACTCCCGACGATGAGCTCGACAAGCTCACCGGAATGGGTTCGGGCGACCATAACGGGAAGAAGGGGATGGGAGGTCACGGCCATATGATGCACGGCACCCCGGACCGGGTACTGGGCGGGGATGCCGGCGATGTGATGTATCCGCACTACCTCATCAACGGACGTATCCCCCGTGCTCACCGGACCTTCGAGGCTCGCCCGGGCGACAAGGCCCGCCTGCGGTTTATCAACTCCGGCGGTGACACCATCTTCAAGGTGGCCCTCGGTGGCCACCGCATGACCGTGACCCACACCGACGGCTTCCCTGTCCAGCCTCGGGAGACCGAATCGATCTACCTGTCGATGGGCGA
Source organism: Corynebacterium sp. HMSC066C02 (assembly GCF_001814945.1). Classification (NCBI taxonomy): domain Bacteria; kingdom Bacillati; phylum Actinomycetota; class Actinomycetes; order Mycobacteriales; family Corynebacteriaceae; genus Corynebacterium; species Corynebacterium sp. HMSC066C02. The sequence goes on from NZ_KV818476.1 coordinate 116,546, forward strand.
GCGTGTCGACGTCGAGGTCATCCTCGGCGACGGCATCTTCCCGCTCACGGCTTTAGCGGTGGGTAAAGACGACCGCGCCTTCGCCGTCATCCGCACCGCCGGCGGCCAGGCCCCCCACCCCGATGTCGACTTCCCCGAGTTGTCGTCCACCGGACTGCTTCTGTCCTCCCTGAAGCCAGCAGACCGTGCACTCCTGCCCGAGGACACACCAGACCGAGAAGTCAGCATTGACCTGGGCGGGCAGATGATGCCGTATGAATGGAGCATTCTCACCGACGGCCAATCCTCCTCCGCGACCGTGCAGGAGGGCCAGCGCCTGCGGATGGTCATGCGCAACAGGACCATGATGCCCCATCCCATGCACATCCACGGCCACACGTGGGCGCTGCCCGGCAGCGGCGGGCTACGCAAGGACACCGTCCTTCTCCGCCACGGTGAAACCATGATCGCCGACCTAATCGCTGACAACCCCGGTGAGTGGGCATTTCACTGCCATAACGCCTATCACATGGAAACCGGGATGTTCAGCTCGCTCCGCTACGAGTAACCCCCACAGCAGGGTTGAGTGCCGAGGTGGGCGGGGGTGTCCCCCGAGTAGTGGACACGGCGTTGGTGTCAGGGTTGAGCAGTGTATGCCAGGAGTCGACGGGTTGTGCCGTTCCACCGCGATTGCTTCGGACAAGCTCCAACCCGTCCTGAGCAAGGTAGCGATAAGCCAGACTTTGAGGAAACCCGACCTCTTCAATTGCGCTGAGCACAGATCGGCCACTCTCAACCAGAGCGACAACTTGTTGATACTGCTGGTCAACCAAACTCCGCTGAAGCCGAGCACGGTTAAGCCCCTCGCTTTGGCGCCATGCCCTCGCCTGAACCTTCGAGACGCCCAACTCCTTCAGGATCACTGGCACCGGACGCGCATTATGCAGATACGCCTGCACAAACCGCTCACGCAGCTTCTCATCACCTGACATCTACACAACCTCCTAGCTGTATAGATGCATTCACCACCTGAGCCCGCCTGAAGTTTTTCGCCCTTATTTACCGTGAACGACAGTGACAGGTTCGTGAGAAGGGGTGTACCGCCGGCTTAAGCGCTTTGCCAGCGCATCCTGCCATCAGAAGCGGGCGCGCACGTCATCGGGACACCTTTCTTTGATACGCCGCTACCGCCATTGCAATACGCGCCGGGGTGAACGTAGTTCTGTTGTACGGCGGGTGCTTCATAAATAGCGGCGGCCTCTTGCACTGGGGGATTCGCGGCCATCATTTCGTCGGCGCATTGTTGCGTCCAGCCAGAAGTTCCATCGCTGAAGAATGTGGTTCCGGTTTCGTGCAGTGAGACGTCACCGCAGGATTCGATGGTTTTCTCCATCGGAGTAGGCTGCGCCACACCAGGCGCCTCGGTGAAGCCGGTGACTTCTTCTTGCGGTTGATCCACGCCGATATCTTCGGCGCTTTCCTCGGTTGCGGGAAGAGTGGGCTGTGGAGCCTCTTCGGTAACGCTGGTGCTTGTGCTTGGTGACGTCTCACTCTCAGGAGTGGATTCAACGTCGAGTGAGGAACAGCCGCTGAGCACAAAGAGCGCAGCGGCAAGAGAGAGAAGTCGCTTCATTTCAGATCCTTTGTCTATCCACCTTCATGCTAGTGGCCGTCACCCCACATGCGCACAGAAATCACACAGTAAATGGCCAGCCTTGGAGGATAAGCTAGTGCCTCATGAAAAACGGCTTTCTACAGCGCGCTTTCTTGGCCATCCTCCTCGGCACCGCCGCTCCTGTTCCAGCGCATGCCCAGACTATGGAGACCTCGGCCGCGCAGGATCTCGGTATCAATGATCCTGACTGTAAGCCCACGGGTTCGGTCACCGAGCCGGTCGTCCTTCTCCACGGCACCTCAGCCAACGCGGCCGAATGGAATGACCTCATCCCGAAGCTCCAAGACCAAGGTATGTGCGTGTGGGCCTTCGACTACGGCGCCGAGGACATCACGTACCAGAATGCCTATGACTACATGAAGGGTATTGCGGATCTAGATTCTTCAGGGCGCGAAATAGCCGGGCACATCGAGCACATCCGTGAGGTCACCGGAGCACACAAAGTAAACCTCGTCGGTTTCTCCCAAGGCGGCCTGCACACCAAGACCTTCACGCAACTCTACGGCTCAGCAGAGGAAGTGAACCGAGTGGTTACAATCGGTGCGAACTTCCACGGGACAACGTGGGGTGACAGAGCAACACCCCTCAACACGGCGGCCAAAATCGCGCCCGATGTGGTTGATTTCCTGGGCACCAGCGCCGGCATCCAGCAGTTGCAGGGCTCGGACTTTATGGAGGATCTCAATCAGCTTCCGGACACCGCGCCCGGCGTCACCTACACGTCCATCTACTCGCCGGCGGATAACACCGTGACGCCAAATCGGACCTCTGAGCTCACCGCTGTCCCGGGCGCGGACGTGGCCAACGTGGAATCCGCTTCCGTCGAGCACGGGCAGCTGCCCCATGATCCGCGCGTGCACGAACAGATCATATGGGGACTGACGCGCTCATGACACAGATTCACGGAGCGATTGATGCGAAGGGCCGGTGCCGTCACTGGCACACGCTTGTCGATGTCATTGCGAACAAGTGCCACACCTGCGGCGGATGGTTCGCGTGTTCGCTCTGTCACGCGGAGTTAACGGATCATGACTTCGGGCCCATGCCGAAGGACGAGCTGTGCGTCATGTGCGGGGCCTGCGGCCGAACAATGACCTATGCCGAATATGCGGCATATAAATGCCCCGCGTGCGGGCACGCCTTCAATCCAGGCTGTGCGCTGCACGCGGGGACGTATTTCAGCTAGGCAACTACGGCAAAAGCGGGGCCAGCGGGGTGCCCTCGACGAGGGTCTTCAGGTACGCCAGAATGTCCGGGACGTTGAAGGTGAAGTTGCCGATGGTCACCGGGAAGGTCGGAAAAGCGTTGTTCGCTGGGGCGTTATTGCCGTTATTGGCTGGAGCACTGTGACCGCCGTTGTGGCCACCACCGTTGTTGGCAGGAGCGGTGTTGTTGGCTGGGGCACCACCGTTGTTGGCAGGTGTACCACCGCCACCGTTTAGGCCACAGCGAGCGATGGCCTCGTCGGCGCGGGCGATGGCATCGCGGATCTCGCCGCCGCGCGGGTGGAAGTTAGCAGCAGCAAGTGCCTGGGACTTCTTGCTGTTGTAGTCGGACGGGTTGGTGTAGTACTTGGTGGCCTGCTCACAGGAAATCTGGCCGGCCGGGACCTTGGCCAAGTAGTCATCCACCATGTCGGCGGAGGCGGTAGGAGCAGACAGACCGACGGCAGCAGCAACGGAGCAGAGGACAAGCTTATTTCTCATGCGCCACATTGTGCCACAGCTTTTACACGTTTGTGCAAGTACTAACGCGCCAGGAAACGATTTACCAGCGAAAAATACGCCTTCACAGTCAAATCCAAGTCTTCCAGGTAAAGGTGCTCATCGTGGCTGTGCAGCTGCGAGTTCGCGCTGGCCATGTCCCGATCCTCGGCATGCAGTGCAAAACCGTAGGCATTGCCGCCGCGGCGGCGCGCGACGCGCAGGTCGGAGCCACCTGTTGCCAGCACCGGCAGCACTTCCTTATCCGGGAAGAACTCGTGGGCGGTCTCTTCAATGCAGCGCCACAGTTCAGTATCGGTGGAGGACTGTGTGGCGTCCTCAGTAATAAGGTGCTCGATCTCTACCTCCTCGGCCATATCGCCGAGCGCTTCGCGCAGGAACTCGTCGAGTTCCTCCTGGGCCTGGCCGGGGAAGGGGCGGATGTCCATCTCTAGATAGGCGTGGGAGGGCAGCACGTTGATGGCACCACCTGCACGCAGAACAGTTTGGGCAATCGTTGTGTGCGAGAAGGCGTGGGCGTAGGCAGACAAATTGCCGAACTTTTCGTAGTCGGCGGCGGTAGCGGAGCCGTCGAGAAGCGCTGCCTCCGTTGCGGGGTCGAAGCGGAAGGTCTTGACGAACCCCTGCCACACCTCATCCGTGGCCACGGGCGGCTCAGCGGCGGCGATGCGGCGAGCAACCTCACCGATTTTGACGATGGCAAAGTCCTTCCCAAACGGCGTGGAGCCATGGCCGGCATCGCCGTGAACGTGCAGGCGGCGCTGGCCCGCGCCCTTCTCGCCCACGTTGAAGCCGAGCGCGCCGGGTAGGTGGCTGCCGCCGGTTTCCGAGAGGCAGTTGCGCACTGAGTAGGCCTCCGGGTGGTGCTTGTCCATCCAGATGGAGCCCAAGCCGCCGCGGGCCTCCTCGTCCGCCATGCCGACAAAGGCTAGGGTGCCGCCGGGGTTGCCGTGCTGAGAGACATCGCGAGTCACCGCCGCCATCGTCGCCGTAATAAAGAGCATGTCCACCGCGCCGCGGCCGTAGAGCTTGCCATCCTCGATGACGGCGTCGAAAGGCGGCTTGGTCCACTTTGGCTCGTCGACGGGGACGACATCCGTGTGTCCCATGAGCGTCAGCGGTTCCTTGTCCGGGTCACCCGGAACGGTCACCACGATGGTTACGCGGCCTGGGTGCGATTCATAGCGTTGAATCTCCACTGGGGTGCCTGCGAAAAATCGCTCCAAGGTGTCAGCATTGCGAACCTCGTTGCCGGAATCTGGCGTGAGGTCGTTCACGCAAGCATTGCGAATAAGCTCCTGGAGTAATGCGAGGGTGTCGTCGTAGAGCGTGGAATCCATGGCATAAAGGGTAGCCGTGCACAATAAAGTGCGTCGATTTACCACAACTTGAACGGTGTTCAAGTAAGGTTTCCCGCATGAGCATCGTAGATATCGCACGTGAGAAGGCCCTGGAGCAGGGCATCGGCCTCAACGAAGAAGAGCTCCTGCAGGTTCTCCAGATCCCGGATGAGCAGTTGGAAGAGATTGCGGACATCGCGCATCAAACCCGTCTCAAGTGGTGCGGCCCGGACGTCTCCGTGGAAGGCATCATCTCCATTAAAACCGGCGGCTGCCCGGAGGATTGCCACTTCTGCTCGCAGTCAGGCCTGTTCGAGTCCCCCGTGCGCGCCGCCCGCCTGAACATCCCGGAGCTGGTGGAGGCGGCCAAGAAGACCGCTAAGACCGGCGCTACGGAGTTCTGCATCGTGGCTGCGGTCAAAGCACCAGATGAGAACCTCCTGTCCCAGGTTGCCGAGGCCATCCCGGCCATCCTCGATGAAGTCGATATCGAAATCTCCCTATCCCTGGGCACGCTGACGCGCGAACAAGCCCAGCGGCTTAAGGATATGGGCGCCCAGCGCTACAACCACAACCTGGAGACGTCCAAGTCCTTCTTCCCCAACGTGGTCACGACCCACACCTGGGAGGAGCGCAAAGAAACCCTCGAGAACGTGCGTGCTGTCGGCATGGAGATTTGTTCCGGGGGCATCATTGGCATGGGTGAGTCCCTCGAGGACCGCGCCGAGTTTGCCTACCAGCTGGCGCAGATTGAGCCTTGCGAGGTGCCGATGAACTTCCTCGACCCGCGCCCGGGCACTCCGTTCGCGAACTATCCGCTGGTACCGCTCGGTGAGGCGCTGCGCGCCGTGGCCGCCTTCCGCCTGGCCATGCCGTCTGTAACTCTCCGCTTTGCGGGTGGCCGCGAGCTCTCCCTCGGTGACGACGGCACCGAAAAGGGCCTCCTCGGCGGCATCAACGCCATCATCGCCGGCAACTACCTGACCACGCTGGGCAAGCAGATTGAAAAGGACGTCGACATGCTCGGCCGCATCGACCTGCCCATCAAGGCGCTCTGATGAAAAACTCGACGGAACTGGCCGCCGCCGTCCTTGCCGGCGAGGAGCCGCTGTTCCATCCCAATACCGGCAAGCCACTGAGCGAGGACTTTACCTTGCATCCAGCGGCCGCGGCTGGCCTAGACGTCCCGCGCTATTGCCAGTTGTGCGGGCGCCGCATGGTGGCGCAGGTGCGCCCGGACGGCTGGAACGCGCGCTGCTCGCGCCATGGTGAGCTCGACTCGGACCACCTCTATGAGGAGGCACTTCCGTAAGCTGGGGCACCATGGATCCCGCCGTTGCCCACGCCCACCAGTCCGCGTTGCGCTCCATCTCCCGGGTCGTCGCCGAGATTGCTAAGCCGACTCCCCCACAACAGGCACTGGAGGCCGTCGCCGAGCAACTGCGCCGCGGCAACGTCATGGTCCTCACCGGGGCAGGAGTCTCTACAGAATCGGGCGTGCCCGACTACCGCGGCCCGCACGGTTCCCTCAGCCGCCACCGCCCCATGACCTATCAGGAGTTTCTGCACGACCCGCAGGCCTCGCACCGCTACTGGGCACGCGCTTTCGTTGGCTGGCGGGTCATGCAAGCTGCACACCCCAACCGCACGCACTACGCGTTGGTCGAACTCGAGCGCGCCGGGCTCCTTACGGGTGTTGTCACCCAAAACGTCGACGGCCTCCACGAAGAAGCCGGGCAGCGCAACCTCATCGCCCTGCACGGAGACATGCAGCACGTGGTGTGCTTGAGCTGCGGATACGAAGAAACACGCGCGGACTACGACGCCCGCGCGGCCACAGCTAACCCGACATATCTGCAACGCTGGATAGTAAACAAAGAGGACGTTAACCCCGACGGCGACGTTGCCCTCAGCCAAGAAGCGGTCGAAGAATTTGTCATGCCCGGCTGCGTGCGGTGCGGTTCGCCGCGGCTCAAGCCCGACGTGGTCTATTTCGGCGAGCCCGTTCCGACTTTTAAAAAGGACGCCGCCTACGCGATGGTCAACGCGTCTGACTCCCTGCTGGTAGCCGGCTCGTCGCTGGCGGTGATGAGCGGCTTCCGCTTCGTTCTGGAGGCAAAGAAACAGGGCAAGCGTGTGGCCACCATCAATGGAGGGCCAGGACGCGCGGATGACCGCGTGGACACACTGTGGCGGACCCAGGTGGGGCCGGCTTTCGATGCGGTTCTCGACGAGCTGGAGCTCTAGAGCCGCTCCAGTTCCTCGAGGACAAACTGGCATACCCGTTTATCCATGGGCATATCCTCGTGGCGAATAATCGCAAGGCGCTCGATGTCCTGGATATAGACGTTGTGGACATTCGGGCCATTGAGGAAACAGGTGTTTGGTGGAACCACGATGGCGTCGGCGCGCGTGGCGATGCACGTATAGCTCACCCCGGGTTCGACCTCGCTGCCGCGGTTCGTGGCCTCAATTATCTTGCTGCCGGTTACTTGCTGCATTCCGGCGGGGCCAAACCAGGCGTCGATAAGCGAGCGCGCCACTTCCTCCTGCCTTTCGCTGCGAAAGAGGGGGCTGGCGATTCCACCCTGGGTCGTGCCGTGGTTGGGTGCACTGATACAGACGACGTGCCGTACACACTCTGCGCCGTCGTGCATGCGCATCCAGTACCGAGCCAATAACCCACCTTGTGAATGCCCGACGAGGATTACTTGTTCAGCGCCGGTAACGGTGCGGACGGCGTTGATGTAGGCGTCGAGCTGCCGGGCGGATTCCTGCAGGGGGCCGGTGGCGCGGGTCCCGTAGTCAGGGGCGAAGGTGGCCCAGCCAGCGGCGCGGAGCATTCCTGCGAGAACCTGCCATATCCCCTTGCTGTCGCAGGTTCCGTGGATCAAAACAACCGGCCAGGGTCGTTCTGCGGTGGGACGCGCGGACCAGTCGTCTTCGTAGACGCCGCGTGGACGTCTGCGGGCACCGAGGGGGAGTGGGATCATGGAATTTCAGTTTACTCTTGACCCCTATCCAACTTTCGTACTAAGCTAAGGCTTGCCTAATTTGGTCCGGCGGTGAGCTCCACACCGCACGCGCTACCGGATTAGTCATGGGGATAGGGCCCGCCGCTTCACCGCGGCGGGCTTCTTTCATGGATACACTCGCGGGCATGACCGACCTGCAGCATGTCCACTCCGTCAACGAAGCGGTTGCGCGCCTCAGCGAGCTCTATGACAGTTCTTGCGAGCTGGCACGTCACGCACTCGCCTCGGGGGACCACGACGCCTACCGCCACGTGGTCTACCCGAAGATCACCGTGCATGTGCGTCAGTGGACGCCCATCGACCGCTCTGAACCCTTCGGCTACGTGGACCAAGAGGGCCGCTACTCGGCGGTGATATCAAAGCCATGGCTGATTCGTGGATACCTCACAGAGCAGCTCACACGGCTCACCAATAACTATCCCTGCGATATTTACGTTGGCCAATCAGATGAGCGCATCCCGCCGGAATATATCCGGGGGATTACAGAAATTCCCCAGGACCGCGGCGACATACCCCGGCCCACGCTCGATGCGGTGCATGACGGAATCGTTGACGGCGCCTGGAAAGCCTTCCACGGGAAGGAAAAGCCACTCTTTCACTTTGGCCCGCAGCGCTTCGATATCGCCTGCGCCCGCATCGAGCACTACACCGGCATCGAGGTGGACGCCGTGCAGAAGTACATCCTGTTCACCAACTACGCCATGCACACCACCGAGTTCGTTAAGTTCGGCCTGCGCGAGCTGGCCCGGGAAGACTCGCGCTACACCGCGCTCGTGCTGCCCACGGGAGAGACCATCCACCCCAATGACGCGGTGCTTCTCGACGTCGACGGGCTCACCCTCACCTCCCGCTACCAGATGCCACGTTTTGATCTCATCACCGCCGGCGGCGATGGCATCACGATGATCAACATTGGCGTCGGCCCCTCCAACGCCAAGACCATCACGGACTGTCTCGCGGTGCTGCGCCCCGAGGCCTGGATCATGATCGGCCACTGCGCAGGGCTTGATGGCCGCATGCGCATCGGAGACCTCATCCTGGGCAATGCTTATCAGCGCGAAGACCACATCCTCGACGGCACCGTCACCACCAGCAACCCGATTCCCGCTATCCCGGAGATCCAGCGCATGCTGGAGGCCGCCGTCGACGAGGTCTATGGGAAAGACAATTCGCTCATGCGCACCGGCACGGTGCTCTCCACCGATGACCGCAACTGGGAGTGGCGCACCTCCCGGGACTTGTGGGAATGGCTGCGCCACTCCACCGCAGTGGCAGTAGATATGGAATCCTGCACCCTCGCCGCCAACGGCTACCGCTACCGCATCCCGTACGGCACGCTGTTGTCGGTTTCTGATTTGCCCCTGCACGCCGTACCTAAACTTCCCGCCCAAGCGCAGGCCTTTTATTCGAATTCGAAGGAGGCCCACGTCATGTGCGCGGTGCGCGCGGTGGAGGCCTTGGCGGAGAATCCGGAGCGGCTGCGCACCCGCAAATTGCGGCGAACGGTGGCAGAGGTTCCGTTCCGCTGAGGGAGATGATTAAACTGAGGGAAATGCACAATCTGGCGAAGGAGACCTAGACGATGAGCACCCCGGAGTGGTGGAACCCGGAACGCGAGAACCTGACCTGGGAGGTCTTCGGTGAGGCCAGTCGCTTCCTGTCCCAAGAAATCGTGGATTCGGGCTGGTTCCCGGACCTCATCGTGGGCGTGGCCCGCGGTGGATTGATCCCAGCCGGCGCTATTGGCTACGCCATCGGCGTCAAGGAGATGGGCGCTATCAACGTGGAGTTCTACACCGATATCGGTGAGACCCTTCCGGAGCCGATTCTCCTTAACCCGCAGCTAGATACAGACTCGCTCAAGGATAAGAAGGTCCTCGTCGTTGATGACGTGGCGGATTCCGGCAAGACCCTCGACCTCGTGGTCAACCTGCTCGAGCAGACCGCATCCGAGGTCAAGTCCGCGGTGATCTACACGAAGCCGACCACCATCTTTGAGCCGGACTTCTCGTGGAAGAAGACCGATCAGTGGATCAACTTCGCATGGTCCGTCCTGCCGGTCATCACGCGCGATGGCTCTTTCCAGGAAGGACATTAATGCCAGAAGTCTCCGCCGGTTCTTTCCGCGCGGCCTTCAGCTCGCCCGCCCGCTTTCGCAAGGAAGTGTTTGGCGGGCTTGCTGTTGCGCTCGCCCTCATCCCAGAAGTCTTAAGTTTCTCTATCCTCGCCGGACTCGACCCTAAGGTGGGGCTTTTCGCCTCCGTCATCATGGCGATGTCCATCGCCATCACCGGTGGGCGCCCAGCCATGATTTCTGCCGCGGCGGGTTCGGTCGCCGTGGTGATCGCGCCGCTGGCACACGAGCATGGCCTGCAGTACGTGCTGCTGACCATCTGGATGGCGGGCATCCTGCAAGTAATGATGGCCGTGCTGGGCGTCGCCAAGCTCATGCGTTTCATCCCCCGCAGCGTCATGTTAGGTTTCGTCAACGCGCTGGGTATCCTCATGTTTACCGCGCAGCTGAGCCATCTGTGGAACGTGCCGTGGCTGGTGTATGTCCTCGTCGCCTTGGGCCTGCTGATCATGGTGGTATGGCCCCGAATCACCACGGTGATCCCCGCGCCGCTCGTGGCGATCGTGGTTGTCACCGTGCTGACTGTGATTTTTGGGTGGCAGGTTCCCGACGTTGCAGACCAAGGCGAGCTGCCGACCTCCCTGCCTGGCTTCATTATTCCGGATGTGCCGTGGACGAAGGACACTCTCCTCCTCTGCCTTCCCTATGCACTGGGCGTGGCGCTGGTCGGCCTCATGGAATCTCTGCTCACCGCCAAGCTTGTCGATGACCTCACGGACACCCACTCCGATAAGACACGCGAATCCGTAGGACAGGGCATCGGCAACATGCTCGCCGCGGCCATCGGCGGCATGGGCGTGTGCGCGATGATCGGCCAGACCATGATCAACGTCAAGGAATCCCAGGCGCGCACGCGCTTGTCGACGTTCCTCGCCGGCGTCTTCCTCCTCGTCCTCATCCTCGTGTTGGGGGATACCGTAGGAAAAATCCCCATGGCCGCTCTCGTGGCAGTCATGTTCATGGTGTCTTACCACACCGTGGATTGGCGCTCGGTGCGCACGATTCACCGCATGCCTCTGAGCGAAACCCTCGTCATGCTGGTGACGGTGATTGGCACCTTGGCCACGAATAACCTGGCGGTCGGTGTGATTCTCGGCGTTCTTACCGCCTCGGTGGCCTTTGCGCGCCGCGTGGCGCACCTGGTGTCGGTGGAGCTGGAGGGCAACGTCTACACCGTGCGCGGCCAGCTTTTCTTCGCGTCGTCCAACGATCTGGTCTACGCCTTCGATTACACCCTGCCGGTGGACAAGGTCATTGTGGATTTCTCGGAGGCCGATATCTGGGATGCCTCAACCGTGGCGGTGCTTGAATCCGTGGAAAACAAGTACGCAAGTCGTGGAGTAGCGGTGGAATTCCGCGGCCTCGATGGCGTTAGCCTCGCGCGCTACCAGAGGATTTCTGGTTTGGGTTAGGTAAACCTACCAGAAAAAGTGTTATGACGTGCGAGTTTGCTTAAGATCGCCTTGCTAGCGCGTCCAGAGAATTTCTGTATTGTGGGAACAACACACGAAAGGATTAACTCTTATGGATGAGAAACTGCAAACGCTCCTCAACGCCCAGGTCAATAACGAGCACGGCGCAGCCCTGATTTACACCCAGCTGGCCTACGAGATGGACAACCTGTCCTTCCCGGGTATGCGCGATTGGTTCTTCAAGCAGGCAGAGGAAGAGCGCGAGCACGCACAGAAGTTCGCCGAGCACCTGTTGGACCGTGGCTACCGCGTCGAGTTGGAGGATATCCAGGTCGGCTCCGTCAAGGCCGCCACCCCGCTTGATGCTTTTGAGGCCTCCCTCGCGCATGAGCAGAAGGTCTCGGAGCAGATCCGGGAGATCGCCCGCACCGCGGATGCCGCCGGGGATCTCGATTCCCGCGCCCTCATCAACTGGTTCCTCGAGGAGCAGGTTGAGGAGGAGTCCACCGTGTCCGAAATCATTGACCAGCTCAAGCTGGTGGGCAATGACGGCTCGGGTCTGCTGCGCATCGATGGTTCGCTGGCGCAACGGTAACGAAGCCATATAGTTTCTAGGAATTCTCCCACAGCCCCCTGCGGTTGGTGGGAGAATTTCTTTTATGACTACAACGCGCCTGATGCTGATTTGCGGTGCCCTGGCCGGCCTTGTGATCGCATTGGTCGGCGGCACGTGGCTGGCCGCAACGAACATGGCGCTGGGAACCTTCTTCTTCGCTCTCGCCGTGATGCTCGGCCCGTTCGCGGGTCTAGCACTGTTGCTCTGCGCCGCTGCTGCATCGACGGCGTTGAGCCGCTCCCTGTTTAGCGTCGGCGGCTTGTTCCTCGTGGGGGCCACCTCGACGTTGTGGGCGCAGGGCACGCTGTCGCTCCCGCTCTTCGTGGCGGGCACGCTGACTGGAGCTAGTGCGGTCTGGCTACACTGGGCGCATGGCAAGTTTGCTCTTCGACCTTTATGGCGTGCTCATGCGGCCCGCCGGGAACTCTGAGTTGGAGGATTACCTCCGTCCCGAAAATGTAGAGCACTTTTGGTCCATCTATGAGGAGTTTCGCCCTGCCTATAATGCTGGGCACCTGAGCGATGCGCAGTATTGGGGCCGCATTCGCGCGCTGACGGAACTGAGCTCCTTTGACGTCAGCCACGCGACCGAACTGGACACCGAGCGCCTGTTGGTCGCCGATGAAGAGATGGTGCGCGCGGTCCTAGGGTTTATTGCTCAAGGGCATAGCGTCGGCATTTTGGCGAATGTTCCGACGGTTCTGGGAACTCGGATCCGCCAGACGCAGCCTTGGCTGAAGGAATGCGCTGCCGTGACGCTGAGCTGCGATATTGGGGTAGCCAAGCCGGATCCGGAGGCCTACCTCGTGGCCGTGGTTGCCCTCGGCGCGCAGGCCAAGGACACGCACTTCTTCGATGATCGGCCGGACTTCGTCACCGCCGCCCAGCGTCTCGGGCTCAAGGCCCACCTTTTTACGGGAATCGACTCGGTTTACTTTTAGGCAGCTTTCGCCTCGCGGCCGAGCTCCAGCGGAACGCGCAGCAGCGGATCAAGCGCTACAGCGCGGGTGCAGGCGCGAACAATCTCGGTGTGCGAAGGAATCATGCGCAGCTCCACTGGGTGATCGGTGGCCTGGCGCACGGCGGAAGCAAAGAGCTTCGGGGCCGCCGGATCATCGGAGAAGGCGCCGCCGGCGACTACGAGGGTATCGGGCTTATGCTGCGTTAAAAGTTCAGCAGCGGTGGCCCCGAGGGAGCGCGCGCGGTCGTCGAGAAGCGCCCGCGTTTCTTCATCAGCATTCGCCACCACGTCTGGGAATGAGTCTCCGCCGGTCTCATTCAGCATCGCCTGCGTGGCCAGGACGTCAGCTTTGTCGAGTTCGAGCTGCACAATTTCATCGCCCAAGGTCAGCGCGGCGCCAACGGAGTCATCCGCGTAGAGCACCATGACGGGCTTCTCCGCGCCCAGCTCCGCAGACTGCGTCTCGGATCCCAGGATGGCAGGGATGACGGAAGACACGACAACCGGAACGCCGAACTGGTACTCCAGACGGCTGGCGATATCCATCTCGTCCCAGCCCAGGTTGTGGGCGGTAATGCGCCCAGCTGCGTTCACGCTGCCGGAGGTGGTCACGCCGACTGAAACCAAACGTCGATCCAGGCCGGTCATCAGGCGGTTGACACCAGCAATGATGTGCTCGATAACATCGCTTGCACTCAAGCGCGACACCGGGGTAGCCACGTCTTCCTCGCGCAGGGTGCGTCCCTTGGTGTCGAAGAAGGCGATGCGGGTAAAGGCGGTGCCAACCGCAATACCAACCAGCATCCAATCATTATCCGCCACTTCCAGGGGCACGGTGGGGCGCCCGCGGCCGCGGGACTGCGTCAAATCCGTGCGCTCACGAATCAGTCCAGCACCCAGCAGCGCGGCAGTGGCGCGGGTAATCGTCGGCTGGGAGAGTCCCGTGGCTTCGACAAGTTCACTGCGGGTAACAACGGGGTTGAGTCGAATGATGTGGAGGCACTTCGCCGCTGGGGTGCGGGGGCGAGTGAACACGGGACCAGATTTAATCATGGCGCAAGTATAAATTCAGCAGACCGCATTGTCTAATAGAAATTGGGATTCAGTAGACATCATAGTCTAGAAGTGTGCCTGCGTTAGAGTAGTGTTCATGGATTCTGTTGCTGTGTACTGCGGCTCCGCCGCTGGAAACTCTGAAGCCTATGGCCAAGCCGCACACCTTTTGGGGGAGGAGCTCGCGCGGCGCAACCTCACCCTGGTTTATGGCGGCGGTGACGTAGGCCTGATGGGCATCGTCGCAGATTCCTGCCTTGCCGCCGGCGGCACCGTCATTGGGGTTATCCCGCGGCAGCTCGTTGATTACGAGATGTCACACCAGCGGGTAACCAAACTCGAAATCGTGGACACCATGGCGCAGCGCAAAACGCGTATGGAGGAACTCGCGGATGCCTTCGTGTGCCTGCCGGGTGGCGTGGGAACGCTAGAGGAGCTCACCGAGGTGCTCACCTTGCAACAGTTGGGGAACCTGGATAGCCCGGTGGGTCTCGTAGACGTGAAGGGATTCTGGCAGCCGTTTATAAGAATGTACTCTGCAATGGTGCAGGAGGGATTCGTTCAGAAGCGCTTCCTCGATGCTCTCGTGGTGAACCCCTCTCCTGCTGAAGTGCTCAACGAATTTACATCCTGGACAAGCCCGGGAAGTAAGTGGAGCAACAATTAGCTAACAAGCTGGTAAATAAGGCGGCGCTGGGTTGGCCCAAACCCCTGGATCTTCGTTAGACTTCGCCCTTATGAGTTTTGACCAGAACGCAGAGCGCCAGCCTTCGCTGCTGGACGCGTCGTGCGATAATTTCGTCCACGACCTCGCGCAGCTCACGCCCACCGATGCCACCGCGTGGGGAATTCCCGGCTTCGACGGTGAGTTGGAAGATTTCTCCCCGGAGTACTACTCCTCCGTGGCGGATCGCACTCGTGAGATGATGGCGGATCTCGATGCCCTCGATGACACCACCGACGAATCCGACGATGACGACGATTTTGACGAGGTGGACTACGTCACCGCCGCCGTCTTGCGCGACCGTCTCTGCCTGGATCTTGACCTGCACCATGCCGGTGAGGACATCCGTTGCCTTAACAACATTGCCTCCCCGGTGCAGACCATTCGCGACACCCTCATGCTCATGCCGAAGGACACCCCGGAGCAGCTTGATGCATTGCGTTCGCGCCTGTCGAAGGTGGCAACCTCGCTCAACGGCTACAAGGAGTCCCTCACCGAGGCGGCTTCGCGTGGCATGGTCGCGCCGCAGCGCCAGATCTCCGATGTCTTCGTGCAATGCGA
Source organism: Corynebacterium sp. HMSC066C02 (assembly GCF_001814945.1). Taxonomy (NCBI): domain Bacteria; kingdom Bacillati; phylum Actinomycetota; class Actinomycetes; order Mycobacteriales; family Corynebacteriaceae; genus Corynebacterium; species Corynebacterium sp. HMSC066C02. The sequence continues at coordinate 131,760 of NZ_KV818476.1, forward strand.
GCGGCTTGCCGACGCCGGCTCCATGCTCGAGGACCTTGGCGTTGAAGGCCCAGAGGTGGACGCGGCCAAGGAAGCCTTCGGCGAGTTCGCCGATTGGCTCTCTAACGAGCTGCAGCCGCAGGCACCATCGCAGGATGCGGTGGGCCGAGAGCGCTACGAGCGCTTCTCCAAGCTTTTCGTTGGCGATGCCGTGGACCTCGATGAGGCCTATGAGTGGGGCATGGACCAGGTGCGCTCCATCAAGGCGGAACAAGAAAAGATCGCCCACGAGCTCTATGGCTCCGACGTCACCGTGCGCGCGGCCATGCGCAAACTCAACGAAGAGGAGCGCTACCAGCTGCACGGCACCGACGCGCTAGTGGAGTGGATGCAGTCCACCGCGGACCGCGCGATCAAGGACCTCGACGGCAACGCCTTCGACATCCCGGAGGCCGTTAAAGAAATCGAGTGCTGTATCGACCCGGCCGGCACCGGCGGCATCTTCTACACCTCGCCCTCCGATGATTTCTCCCGCCCCGGCCGCATGTGGTGGTCCGTACCGGCTGGCCAGGAGCTTTTCCACACCTGGCAGGAGCTGACAACCGTCCACCACGAGGGCGCGCCGGGCCACCATCTGCAGATTGGCGCCGCGCTGACCCAGCCGGACCTCAACCTATGGCGCCGTGCGGTGACGTGGAACTCTGGCCACGGTGAGGGCTGGGCTCTATACGCTGAAGCACTCATGGCGGAGCTGGGATACATGGATGATCCGGGCTTCCGCATGGGGCTTCTCGACGCCCAACGCTTCCGCGCCGCCCGCGTCGTGGTGGATATCGGACTCCACCTGGGCAAGGCGTTGCCGGAGTGCACTGCGTCCGGCATCTGGGACAAGTCCCACGTCAAGACCTTCATGCGTGAGAACACCGCGATGGATGACGCTAACCTCTCCTTCGAGGTCACCCGTTACCTGGGCTGGCCGGGCCAGGCGCCGTCTTATGCTCTGGGCCAGCGCCTGTGGCAGCAGACCCGCGACGCTGCCGTGGAGCAGGGCATGGACGTACGTGATTTCCACTCCCAGGCGTTAGCCCTAGGTTCGGTGCCCATGTCGATTCTGCGCGAGACCATTCTGGACTAGTTGTCAGACTCTTGGATTTATCCACTAGCGGCGGAATAGCCCCAAAATCTGGGGCAAATATCCCGCGGTGACGAGCACGATGATGAGCCGGATAATCTGTACGGCCACCACGGCTGGGCCGGCGCCGCCTTCCGCGGAGAGCGCGAGCACCGTCTCCAGCGCGCCGGGTGAGGTGGCGAGGTAAGCCTCGAAGTAGGTGATGTCCAGCCATGCGGTCAAAGGCACAGCAGTGAGCGCGCACACGCCAATGACGACAATGATGAAGAGGATCGTCGCCGGTAGCTGGTTGGCGAAGGCCCGCAAGGCTGGCACCGAAAGCCCGCCACCGCAGACCCAGCCGATGGACATAAACGCCATGATCTTGAACACGTAGAGCGGCTCCAAAGTGTGGCCGGCTGGAATAACCTGCGCGACCAGCACCGTCAAGATGAGTGGCCCCAAAACAGCAGCAGCTGGCAAACGCACCAGCTTGCCTAGCTTCTCACCAACCACGGCGATGGTGACCGTCAACCCCACGATCCACCACGTGACCTCGCCGTCAACGCTCATGTCGACGCCTTTGCCCGCGGGGGCGTCTAACAAGGAGACCACCAAGGGGAGGGACACCGACACCGCCAGAAGGCGCAGGTATTGCGTCAGCGCCACGTAGCGGTAGTCCGCACCGAGTTCGCTGGCTAGCGCGGGCATGAGCGAGGCCCCGCCCGGCAGCATGGATAAGATTCCGGTTTCCCAGGAAATATCTTTTGGCTGTGAGCGGTGTAGCAGCACGCCGCCGGCGACACCGATAAGCACGGTGATGAGTGACATCGTCACCGCGGCTGGCACAAAGCCAAGGAGCGTGGAGGCAGGAACTAAGGTCAGTGGTATGCCCGCCATCATTCCGATGAACCCGCGGGCGACAGAATAAAAGTGCTCGTTAACGGCGAGTTCTTTGCCCGTCGTCAAGGCCATGGCTCCCGAGACCACGATGGCGCCGAGGATCCAGGCTGCGGGTACGTGAAGGTAGCTAAACAATGCCCCCAGTGCTGCAGACCCCGGGGCCACGATGACCCATCTCGTACGAACAGACATGGAATCGAGTTTAATGATGGACATGGATTTCGGATTAGGCGGTTGGGCGATTCTCACCATCGGCGCTGCCGCGGCCGGATGGATCGATGCCGTCATTGGCGGCGGCGGCCTTGTGCTCATTCCGCTCATCCTGGCGGTCGCACCCCAGCTTGCGCCCGCCACAGCCCTGGCCACGAACAAGGTGGCGGCGGTCTCTGGAACGGCCTCTGCTGCCGTAACACTCGTCAAGAAGGTTCGCCCGCCGAAGGGCGAGCTCATGCGCATGGGACTCATCGCGCTGGTGTGCTCTGGACTCGGGGCCACAGCAGCCGCACTCATGGACAAGGACGTCATGCGGCCGGTCATCATTGTGCTTATGGTGGCAGTCGGCATCTTTGTGGCCTTTCGCCCGGACTTCGGCAGCGGCGAAAGAGACGGAATCCGCGGCGGCTGGCGCACGTGGGCAGGGTTAGCCGCTGTCGCTGCCATCGCCTTCTACGATGGCATCTTTGGCCCCGGCACCGGCATGTTCCTCATCATGGCCTTTACCGCTATCTTCTCGCAGAATTTCCTCACCTCCGCAGCGATGGCGAAAGTGGTCAACACGTGTACCAACGTCGGTGCGCTCGTGGTGTTTATCGTGGGTGGCCACGTGGTGTGGGGTCTCGCCTTAGTTCTCGCAGCAGCAAATATCATTGGCGCGCAGCTGGGCGCGCGGACTGTGCTTGGCGGTGGTGCAAAGCTCATCCGCTATGCGCTTCTCGCACTCGTCGTGGTGATGAGCGTGTACCTGTCCTGGCAGCAGTGGGGTTAAATCCGGTTCTTCGTCTTCGCCGTGGCCACAGCGTTCCATGGATCCTCCGGCCACGGGTGTTTGGGGTAGCGCCCGCGCATGTCGGCGCGCACGCCGGCATAAGGCCCAGCCCAGAAGCTGGCTAGGTCATCGGTGACGGCGAGCGGGCGACCGGCGGGGGACAGTAGATGAAACTGCACGCGGTGGCCGCAGTACTCGGGCGATTCAGCCAGGCCGAAGCATTCCTGCAGCTTGATGGAGACCACGGGTCGCTCGCCGGACCAATCGATCCTCGCAGCACGTCCGGACGGAACCGCTAACCGTTCCGGCGCGAGCTCATCCAAGCGGCTAGCTTCGGGCCAGGGGAGCAAGCGCTGCAGCGCCGGGTACATGTCTGGCCGCTTCCCGGCAGCCAGCTCATGCAGCTCCGGCTCCAGCCAGCTCAGATCATCGCCGTCCACGTCCGGCCACGGATTCCCGTATGCCCTATGCAGATGACGCATACGTTCCCGCAGGTTTTGAGCCTTGTCACTGAAGTGAAACAGATTTAAACCCTGTCCGGAGTTGCGTAGTGCCTCCACCGCCTCATCACCGGAGACCTTCACTGGGGTTTCCGACAACACGATGGCGCCTGCCGCACGCACGCGCATGCCACGGGCCTTGGGACCGTCGAGAAATGCTCGCGTCTCTTCGGTCACGCCGATGATGTCGAGTGCGTCCTTTTCCGCAATGGGCACTGCTTCACGAATGATGGCGTTTCCAGATCGCGCCAACGACACCTCAGCTACCGCCAACCAGTCGTGACCATCCTCGAAATACCGCGCGCGCGTACCGCTGGCGAGCAAAAACTCCTTGTCGCCCACGCGCTTAGCCACGAACTCCGGGAAGGCGCTAGCGACCACCACGCCTGGGTCCACCGGACCCTTGTTGGGCACTAGGCGGGCAAGCCGCTTCGGATCCGAATCATCCAGGCGGGCAATCGTCTGTGCTGCTCCCGCGCCGTACTTCAACAGTGCCGCGCCCCATCGTGGGTGCGTTGGCAGTAACGCCAGCTCTTCGCCAGCGTTGAGCAGGTCGAGGACGCGGTGGGCGTCGGCAAGCGCAGGTCCCGGTGGGGGATCCAGCAAGGGGAAATCCGGTCCCGCGCCCCAACTATCCATGAACAGTGCCGCCTGCGTGAGGTCCGCAGAAAGAATTTCTGGAATCACGTGCGGGGAAAAGTGCTGGTAATCCTCCTGCGAATAGCAGCGGACGACGGTACCCGGCGCCTCACGTCCGGCACGTCCGGCGCGTTGATCGGCGCTGCTTTTCGACGTCGACACTGTCACCAACCCACTCATCCCGCGCTGCGCATCCCGCTTGGGCACGCGGGATAGCCCGGCATCGATGACGGTGCGCACGCCTGGCACGGTCAGCGAAGATTCCGCGATGGACGTCGCCACCACGATGCGCGGCTCGCGCGTATAAAGCGCCGCATCCTGCTCTTGCGTGGTCTGGCGGCCATGGAGCGGAAAAACGTTATGGCCACTCAGTGCATCACACACCAGGTTGACCTCGCGCACGCCGGGAACAAAGACCAGCGTGGACTCGTGCTGCCGCGCGGCAACCCTCGCCACGCCTTTCCAAAAGTCTCGATCTCCCGCAGCGCGCCCCGGAATCGGTTCATAGGAAATATCGAGTGGGTACGTGACAGCCTCAGTGGAATGGATCGGCGCATTCCCCATAAGCTGGGAGAAGCGGGTGGCGTCGACAGTCGCGGACATGGCAATAACCCGAAAGTCATCGCGGAGCTGCGCCAACTCTAAGCACATACCGAGTACGAGGTCAGTATCGAGCTGGCGTTCGTGGACCTCGTCGATGGCCACGGCGGAAATCCCTTCAAGTTCCGGATCCCGCAACAGTCGGCGTAACAAAACACCTGGGGTAACAAACTCGACGTCCGCGCCTTTGCGGGAATCACCGCGCACCGCATAGCCGATGCGCTGGCCTGACAACTCCTGAAGGCGGTTTGCCGCCGCACGCACCGCCACGCGGCGTGGTGCGGTGACGAGAACCTTGCCCTCTACCTGGTTCGCTAATGCCGGTGGAATAAGCGTGGTCTTACCGGTGCCGGGCGGGGCCTGGACCACGACGTGGCCGTCTGAAGGAAGCGAATCAATGGTCTCTAGGACGGGAAGTCCCTTGCCGATTGCCTTGAGATCAAACATCGAGATCTTGGCGCTCCCACCTATCTTCGTTGTCCTCCAGCTTGCGCACCACGCGCCCCGGTGAGCCCAGGACCAGCGAGTTATCCGGTACGTCGCGGGTCACCAGTGAGCCTGCGCCTACGACGCAGTTCTTGCCCACGGTGACGCCAGGCAGGACCGTGACGTTGGCGCCAAACCAGGTGTTATCACCGATGGTGATAGGTTTAGCTATTTCCCAGCCCTCCGCCCGCATCTCATGATCGTTGACGGGGTGGCCCACCGTGATGAGCGAACAGTTCGGCCCCATCATGACGCGGTCTCCGAGGGTTACAGGCGCTTGCGCCTGGATTGTCGCACCAAAGTTGATGAACACCCCTTTGCCAACCGTGACGTTGCGGCCGTATTCCAGGTTAAGCGGCGTGTGGAGGCCGGGTACTTCGGACTCGGGGGAGAGCAGCGCGCGCAGGATGTCGTGCGCGCGGTCGCGATCGGTGTTGTGCAGCTCGTTGAGTTCTTTGACCAACCGGAATCCGCGCTGGTGCTCGGCGTTGACCTCCTCGTTGACACTGGGCATGAACCACTGCCCGCTGGTCATGCGCTCAATGGATCCGTGATCCGCCAAGTTCTCCTGTGACATGGCAAAAGAATAAACATGTTGAGCGGAAATGTCGATCGCGTGAGCATATCGGCGTACGCTCAAACGTTGACACGTTAACAAAATGTGAAAGGCACATTTATGGCAAAAATCGGCATCATTCTTGGCTCTACCCGCGACGACCGCGCCGGGCTGGCCATCGCCCAATGGGTCACTGACCTGGCCCAAGGTCGCGACGTTGACTACGAGCTCATTGACCTCAAGGCCTTCGACGTTCCAATTCTCACTTCTTCCGTCATCCCTATGGCGGCAAACAAAAATTACGAGGACCCGAATGTCCAAGCTTGGTCCGATGCCATTGATGCCTGCGACGGCTATATCTTCGTTACCCCGGAGTACAACCACTCCGTGCCGGGTGCGTTCAAGAACGCCGTCGATTCCTTGGGCGCTGAGTGGGTGGCCAAGCCGATTGCCTATGTGGGCTATAGCTTTAGCGGCGGCATCCGCGCGGTGGAGGCGTGGCGTCTCATCATGGCTAATTTCTCCATGAAGCAGCTGCGCACTCAGCTTGATATCTCGCTCAATACTGACATGAAGGATGGCACCTTTACCCCGGCCGACTTCAAGATCGAGATCGTGGAAAACATCTGCGCCGAGCTGGAAGAAGTCCTATCCTAGGGCGCATGGAAAAGGTAGCAGTTGTCACAGGAGCGTCCTCGGGGATCGGGGAGGCGTCGGCAAGAGCGTTGGCGGCCGACGGTTGGCATGTCGTCGTCGGTGCGCGTCGCGTAGAGCGCCTTGAGGCCCTCGCGAAGGACATCGGTGGCGAGGCCTATGCCCTCGACGTAACCTCGGACGAGTCCGTGGCTGAGTTCGTCTCCCACCTCGACCGCGTGGACCTCTTGGTCAACAACGCCGGTGGCGCGAAGGGCTTGGAACCTCTCGTGGAGACCACCGTAGAGGACTGGCAGTGGATGTACGACGTCAACGTCCTCGGCACTGTCCGTATGATCCAAGCCCTCATGCCGAAGCTGCGGGGTGGGCTCATTATCAACATGGGATCCGTTGCCGGGTGGAACGTTTACGAGGGCGGCTCCGGCTACAACGCCGCCAAGCATGGCGTGCGCGTGATTTCTCGTGCATTACGTATCGAGGAGCACGGTGTCCGCGTCACCGAACTCGACCCGGGCCGTGTAGCCACGGAAGAATTTTCCCTTAATCGTTTTCGGGGCGACACCGAACGTGCCGCACAGGTGTATGACGGCGAGCTCAACCTCACCGCAGAAGACATCGCTGAGGCCGTGCGTTGGGTGGCCTCGCTGCCGGAGCACGTCAACATTGACACCATGACCATTAAGCCGCGCACGCAAAGCTAAACCGTGGTGTGTGCCTGCCACTGAGGCCCCGCGTTCTTTTCTGGACCGCGGGGCCTTAGCGATATCTGTTCCTACGAACTACTGTAAACCGAACTGCTCCCACGCGGCAGGGGACAGGTTTTGGTACACGTGCTTGTGTTCTTGGTATTCGGCTAGGCCGGTGGGGCCAAGCTCGCGGCCGTTACCGGACTGCTTGTAGCCGCCCCACTCTGCCTGCGGCAAGTACGGGTGGAAGTCATTGATCCAGATGGTGCCGTGGCGCAGGGCCCGGGCAAGGCGCTCGGCGCGGCCAGCGTCAGCGGTGTACACCGCACCCGCTAGGCCGTACTCGGTGTCATTCGCGATGGCGATGGCCTCCTCCTCGGTGGTGAAGGTCTCGATGGTTACGGTTGGGCCAAAGGCCTCGTCGTGGACACAGTCCATCTCGCGGGTCGCGCCATCAATGATGGTGGGCAGATAGTAAATGCCAGCCCCCAGGTCAGTCGTGCCGGTGCCATGCGGTCCAGTGGTGTCCTGGCTAGTGGCGACGCGTCCGCCAGTGAGGATCTTGGCGCCCTGCTCACGTGCTTTATCCACATAAGCGGCAACCTTTTTGCGGTGCTCAGCGGAGATGAGGGGGCCGGTCTCGGCCTTTTCATCTGTAGGGCCACCGATTTTGATCTTGTTTGCGCGCTCCACCAAGGCGTCAACAAACTTATCGTGCAAGGACTCTTCGACAATGATGCGGGAGCCCGCGGAGCAGACCTGTCCGGAGTGGAAGAAGGCGCCGTTGAGGGCGTTGTCCACGGCGACGTCGAAGTTAGCGTCAGCGAAGATCACGTTCGGGTTCTTACCGCCGAGTTCGAGTGCAGTGCGCTTGACGGTCTCGGCCGCATTCTTGGCGATAATTTTGCCCGTGGCCAGTCCACCGGTGAAGGACACCATGTCCACATCGGGGTGTTGGGACAGCGGGTTGCCACAGTTAGCCCCAGCGCCGGTGATGAGGTTACCTACGCCGTCGGGCAAGCCACATTCTTTGAGTGCGGCCATGAGCAGCATGGCGGTGTGCGGCGTGAGCTCGGCCTGCTTGAGTACAAAGGTGTTACCGGCAGCCAGTGCGGGACCCACCTTCCAGGACACCTGTAGCAGCGGGTAGTTCCACGGCGTAATGAGACCGCAGACGCCAATCGGCTCTGCATCGATACGGGAGCGAACATTTGGGTCACCCGGGTCGACTACTCGACCGGCCTGGTGCTGAGCCAGGGTACCGAAGAACTCGAAGGCATTGGCGATATCATCCATATCGTCTAAAGATTCCTCGTAGCGCTTGCCGGTATCGGCGGACTCGGCTTGGGCGAAGAGCTCCTTGTGCTCGCGGATGAAATCGGCCACGCGGATGACCAGCTTGCCGCGTTCGACGGCCGGGGTATTAGACCACTCGCCGTTGTCGAAGGTTTCACGGGCAACCTTGATGGCGCGCTCGGTGTCCTCGTCGGAAGCCTCGGACACGAGGCCCACGGTGGAGCCATCAGCGGGGCAGATGATGGTGCGGGTCTCGCCGCTCTGGGCAGCCTCCCACTGGCCATTGATGAAAAGGGACTTGGGCGAGCCGCCGGAGTGCACGCCCTTCAAGAGGTCGGTCGTTGTGGGGTCGAACAAAGTGTTCTGGGGGCTCAAGTGAAAAGCAACCTTTCTTTCATAGAGGCTTGTGGATTCGCCAGCTTAGCTATCTTCGCGCCAGGTGCGCTCAGGCTCGGCGCCATCGGAGACATCGGATTCGCCCGGCTGGGTTTGTTGCATATATAGGAAAGCCAGGTGGCGTTCGTAGAGATCCAACACGTTATTGATGATTTGGTTCCCAGAGTAGCCATAAACGTCATAGCCCAGTGAACCGGTCATATCGTAGACCTCGAGGCGGTAGTACTCATCGCCTTCGCCTTCAATGAAGTCTGGACGCTCGGCGGCGACGGGAAAGAGCTGATAACGGAACTTTCGTTCATTGTGGAGACGCACTTCAAGATCAAGCTGGGGCAGCTCGACATCGGGAAGCTCGCTGGTGAGCAAGATGGCGTCGTAGCCGCGGGTGCGCATGTGCGTAGCAACCTGCTCAAGAGCGTATGTAGCGGTGTCGCGTAGGTAGGTCTCCATCTCTGTCTTAGAGGGGAAGGTGTTGGCTCGATCCAAGCGGTTCTTCCACAGGCTGGAATCAGCTGGTTCGCGCTCGGTACGACTAGAGATGACTCCATGCAGTGCGGTGCTGCGGGCGTCAGCTTGGATGCTTTCCAGACGCAAGGACTTCCACAGTGAGAACATGATGAGATACACCACGAAAGCAAAAGGAAGTCCCATCACCACTGTGGCGGACTGAACGGTGGCGATGCCGTCGATCTGCAGCAGGGCCAATGTTAGAGCGCCGACGGTGACGGACCAGAAAATGCGCAGCCAGCGGGAGCCGTCTTGGCGGTTATCAGTAATGCGCGAGGTGAAGTTGGACATGACCAGTGCGCCGGAGTCGGCAGAGGTGATGTAGAGAAGCAGGCCAATGAAGGTGGTCAGGAAGATGACAATGGCAGAGCCAGGGAATTCCTGCAGCATATCGTAGAAGCCCTGCTCAGGGACGTTAATGGCATTTTCTGCGAACTCTGGATAGTCGCCGGAGCGCACCATATCCAAAGCGGTGTTGCCGAAAAAGGACATCCACATGAGGATGAACAGGAATGGGAAGGTAAGGGTGCCGAAGATGAACTGGCGCAGCGTACGGCCGCGAGAAATGCGGGCGAGGAAGAGGCCCACGAAGGTGGCCCACGCGATCCACCAGGCCCAGAAGAACAGAGTCCAGGCCTGCATCCAGGCATCAGTGCTGGCTTGGTCTTCGGCAAAGGCGAAGGTCTCCAAGGTCCAGGAGGGGAACTTGGACACGTAGTCACCGACGTTGGTCACGATGGCGTCGAAGAGGTAGGCGGTCTTGCCAAAAACAACGATGTAGACCATTAGCGCAATGGCCAGGTACACGTTGAGCTCAGACAGGAAGCGGATACCTTTGTCCACACCAGATACGGCCGAGAGGGTCGCAATCGAGATGGCGATGATGATGAGCGCGGCCTGGAGGCCGAATCCCTGCTCGATGCCAAAAATGAGGTGGATACCGTAGGAAAGCTGCACTACGCCGATGCCGAGGGAAGCAGTGACACCGAAAACAGTGCCGAGCATAGCGGCGATGTCCACTGCGGAGCCGATTGGGCCGTGCACGCGCTTGCCAATGAGCGGGTAGAGTGCGGAACGAATAGCCAGGGGCATATTCAGGCGGTAGGCAAAGTAGCCGAAGGCCATACCCATCAGTGCGTACAACGCCCAACCGGTCAGACCGTAGTGGAACATGGCGTAGACCACGGCTTCCTTGGCAGCTTCCATGGTTTCGCCTTCACCCACTGGCGGTGCCATGTACATAGTGACCGGTTCGGCCACGGCAAAGAACATGAGGTCCACACCGATACCGGCGGCAAAGAGCATGGACACCCAGGAGAAGGTGCTGAATTTAGGGCGTGAGTGATCCGGTCCTAGGCGGATCTCGCCTGCTTTGGATAGTGCTACATACAGAACAAAGACAACGGCGATGGTGGCGGTGAGCACGTAGAACCAGCCGAGGTTGTTGCCGATCCATCCGGTTACGTTGGCCAAGGTTTCTGCGGCGGATTTTTGGCCGAACCCGGCATAGAGCACCATGGCGATGATCAGTAGACCGGAAATGATAAATACTGGCCAATTCGTCTTGGGTACAGGGACTTCGCCCGCACCCACATCATCGCCGGTTTCTGCCTTGTAGCTGCCGACGAGGGCTCGTACCTGGTAGCGCGGGATGCGCCGTTTGGCTTCTTTAGTTTGAGTGGGGGTGCCACCGGTCGGCGTGGCGAGAGTGTTTTCGTTGCTCTCGTGGGCCGTGGAAGGATCCCCAGAGTCGAGAGGGCCGTGGTTAGCCATCTACTTCTCCTATCGTTGGTTGATTTATGCCGAGTCTCTTATCCACTGGGCCTCGGACTGCTCACAAAGCACTCGAGAGAAAGATGAGTGAAATGAATCATATCCGGGTAGCTATGCGGTCAAGACTTCGGATTTCATCTCCTCAGACGTCCATCCGAACAACGCAAATATACATTAATCTGGGAAAATCTCCACAGGATGTGTACGCTGGGGCGCGGCCTCGCGAAAGAGACAATGTAAATAAATGCAGTATAGTGCATAAAATATAGTAGACTCGCTCGCGGAGTGCGGTATGGAAATGTCATACAAATCATGGAAAGAAGGGGATTTATGGGTATTTTGGACAAGCTAGCCAAGAAGCGTTCTGCGAAGAAGGTCACCGATGAAGTAAGTGACGTGGTCGTTGTCGGCGGTGGTTCCGCCGGCTCTGTTATTGCCGCACGCCTGACTGAGGAAAAGGACACTCGCGTGCTGGTTCTTGAGGCCGGCCGCCCCGATTCCCTGTGGGATCTGTTTATCCACATGCCCTCTGCCTTCTCTTTCCCCATTGGTGCAAAGAGCTATGACTGGATGTATGAATCCGACCCAGAGCCAGAGATGAACGGTCGCCGTGTCTACCATGCCCGTGGCAAGGTTCTCGGTGGTTCTTCCTCCATCAATGGCATGATTTTCCAGCGGGGTAACCCGATGGATTACGAAAAGTGGGGCATGAACCCAGGCATGGAGAAGTGGGACTTCGCTCATTGCCTGCCATACTTTAACCGCATGGAGACTGCCGCTGCGGCTGAGCCGAATGACCCGCGCCGTGGTCATGACGGCCCGCTGTACCTCTCCCGCGGCCCGGCAACCTCCGAGCTTTTCCAGGCTCTGTTCAAGTCGGTGCAGGAAGCTGGTTACAACCTAACTAATGACGTTAATGGTTACCGCCAGGAAGGCTTCGCTCCGTTCGATCGCAACATTAAGAACGGCAAGCGCTGGTCTGCTGCCCGTGCTTACCTGTACCCGCATTTGGATCGCGAAAACCTCGAGATCCGCACCGGTGCCTTTACCACCAAGGTTCTCTTCGAAGGCCAGAAGGCCGTCGGCGTCGAGTACGAGTGGAAGGGCGGCGTTCACCGCGTATACGCCGATAAGATCGTCCTGTCCGCCGGCGCTATCAATACTCCGCAGCTGCTCGAGGTTTCGGGCATTGGTGACCGTGAGATTCTGGAGAAGCACGGAATCGACGTCGTCAAGCACTTGCCCGGTGTGGGTGAGAATCTGCAGGATCACCTCGAGGTCTATATCCAGTATGAAACGACTAAATCCACCGCTTCCTCCCAGCCGTACTTGGACAAGTGGCGTTGGCCATTCATGGGTTTGCAGTGGCTGCTGACTAAGAAGGGACCTGTTGCCACCTCCCATTTCGAAGGTGGTGGCTTCGTGCGTTCTAATGAGAACGAGGAATACCCGAACCTCATGTTCCACTTCCTACCGATGGCGGTGCGTTACGACGGCCAGAAGGCCGACGTGAAGCATGGTTTCCAATGGCACGTTGGGCCGATGTTTTCTGACACCAAGGGCCATGTCCACATTAAGAGCGCGGACATCCACGACAAGCCGTCCATCCTCTTCAACTACCTGAAGACTGACCAGGACCGCCGAGAATGGGTCGAAGCCGTGCGCGTTGCCCGCTCTCTGCTGGACACCAAGGCTATGGAGGAGGTTGGTGCTCGCGAGTTCAGCCCGGGCCCAGACGTTCAGACTGATGAAGAAATCTTGGAATGGGTCCGTAACGATGGCGAGACCGCTCTGCACCCCTCCTGTACTGCCAAGATGGGTGCAGAGTCCGATCCGATGGCCGTGGTTAACCCGGACACCATGGGCGTATGGGGCGTTGAAGGCCTCTATGTTGCTGATGCCTCCGTCTTCCCGTCTGTGACGAACGGCAATATTTATGCCCCGACCATGATGGTGGGCGAGAAGGCTGCCGACCTCATTGCTGGCCGCACCCCGCTCGCACCGAACAACGCTAAGTGGTACAAAGCCAACACGGATATGCCGCTCTACGCTGAGGGCGAGGCCGTGCGTGATCACAAGCAGTCCATAAGAGGTGCTGACCACTAATTTAGCCTCGTGCTACATCCCCTAAGCGCTGTACTGTCGCCGAGAGATGCCAGTACAGCGCTTATTGTGTAAAAAGGGCCAGGTTACCTGTTTCGCTGCAGATGAAGCCCGCTCTACAGTGGCATGTGTTAGCAATAATGCATGTGAGTATGGGGGTGTTAGATGGCATTCAGCGCCATAGTGGCCTTAATGGGTGTGTGGTTCGCGGCGATGGCCTCGCCGGGACCAGATGTGGTACAGATTATTCGTTTGGGCGCCCGCTCTACGCGCGCGGCGGTGTGGGCCGCAATCGGTAGCACCACCGGCTTGATGATGTGGACCGTTGCTTCGCTAGCGGGGCTCACCGCATTGATTTCGGCGCACCCGGAAATCCTAGTGGCGCTGCAGATTGCCGGCGGCAGCTATCTGCTGTGGATGGCTTTTTCTGCCATCAGCGGTGGCATCAAAGAGCGCCGTGCACCGGCAACTATGAATCCCCAACCGCGCGGGTTCACCCCGGACGGCATCATCAGACTCGGCACGGCGTATCGCATGGGCCTGGTCAGCGACCTTTCCAACCCCAAGGTGCTGATCTTCTTCGGCGCTATCTTTGCCAATTTCATCGACCCCGGCATGGGGTTTGGTGCCAATGCCACGGTGGGCTCAGTGCTCATCCTCGAAAGCCTCATCATCTTCGTTGGCGTCGCGCTGTGCACACGTGCGGTGTCGAAGTGGATGGCGAAGAACTCCGCCAGTGTCGATATCTTTAGTGGTGTCGTGTTTGCCCTGCTTGGCGTCATCATTCTGACGGAGGGACTCCTTGCGCTTTGAGCTGGGTATGCTGGTCAGCATGCTAGAAGTCTCAATTAAGGGAGAATCCATCAAGCTCGGCCAGTTCCTCAAACTGGCCTCCTTGGTCGCAACCGGGGGTGAGGCCAAAGAACTCATCGAGCAGGGCCAGGTCACCGTCAATGGGGAAGTCACTAAGCAGCGCGGTGCAACGCTGGTGCTTGGCGACGTCATCTGTGTCTCCGACACCTGCGCCCGCGTCGTTGAAGACGACGACGATTATTTCGATGAGGCCACCGCCGATGATGACTTCGACCCGGAGAAGTGGAGGAACCTTTAATGCCCGCTTTTGAAGCAGAAGTAGGAATGCCCTACTGGATTACTCTGGCTAGTTCCGATGTGAAGGCCTCCGAAAAATTTTACTCGGCCGTGTTGGGTTGGGAATTCGAAGACGGCATTGCCCGACTGCAGGGCCTGCCGATTGCCGAAATTGTTCCTGGCCAAGACACCTGGGCAACTTATTTCCTTTCCCGCGACTTGGAGGCGGATTGCGCCCGGGTAGAACAACTCGGTGGCAAGATCCTCGCTTTAGGTGCGCCGTTGGCGCTTGTTCTGGACAACAGTGGTGCCATGTTTGGTTTGACGCAGCCGGAGCTCGACCGCTTCGTCGCCGGCGGAGAGCCGGGTACTCCGGTGTGGCATGAGCTGACGGTTTCGGCGAATTTCCACTCAACGCTGGACTTTTATGGCGAGCTCTTCAACTGGGAAATCCGTGGTGATGAGCATTACGCGGTCGCAGAGGAAGAAGGCGCTGCCTTCGCCGGATTTTGGCACGCGGAGGGCTTGCCGAGTTTCTGGCAAACCTACCTGGGCGTGCGGGACATTGACCAGGCAGCTAAGGCTGTAATTGATAACGGCGGAAAGATCATTCGTGAGCCCCACGATTCCCCATTCGGCCGCCTGTGTCTGATTGAGGACACGACGGGTGCGGCGCTCACCTTGTGTGAGGTTGAGGATGCCCCCGAAGAACCCATCGAGCTCTAGGGTTACGGAGGTCGTTCTCCGCATTCCAGTTGGCAATGTCTCCACCTACGGAGAGATCGCCAAAGTGGTGGGGGTCGGCGCGCGATATGTGGGCTGGGTGATGTCGAAAAGCGCAGATCTGCCCTGGTGGCGGGTGGTCAACAGCACGGGCCGCGCCCACACCTCGGCCGCCCAAGCCCATTGGGATGAAGAAGGCATCCCGCACCGCGGCGACCGCGTGGTCCTTTCTGAGTGTGGCCTGGATGCAACGGATCTGGGAGGCAGCGCCTATTAAGATCCGCTTTGAGAATTGCCATTCTTGGTAAGGGGGTGGCTACTGCGTCGTTTTAAACGACGGACCTTTCTTAGAAGGGGATTTCCTCACCGCCTTCAGGTTCCTTGTTCTCTGCCTTTTCTGTAGGTGCGTGGTGTGCGGCCTCTTGTTGTTCTTTGTCTAGCTCAGTTTTAAGTTCTTGGGCCTCACGGTGTTTCCGGGCGCGGAAGCTCTCAATATCTTGTGCCACACTTCGCGCCCAGCGCTTGTTCTTAGGGGCTAGTGGCCCGGAAGGTTCTGTGATCGCCCACGTGCCATCCTCGAAAAGCCAGACCACATCGCCGGTATCCGGGTCCAGAATATAAAAGGCCCGTCCGTCGGTCTTCATGTTGTGGTGATGCTGGCATAACGCGACCATGTTGTCCGGGTGCGTTGGTCCGCCATCGGCGTAGTTAAGACGGTGGTCCAACTGGCATAGCCACGCAGGCATTCCGCAGCCAGCTGCACGACAGGTGCCATCGCGGCCCTCAACATATTTGCGCACCATCGTGTTTGGTCCGTAGCTTTTGGAGGCCTCTGGCTTGGTGCTTAAATCCCTTTTTGTTACGGCCTGTGCGGGGATATTGCCCACCTGCCAGCCATGGCCTTCTACATATACTGGTGCATCCTCGACGTCATTAGCTTGATAAGTGTGGAGTACTACTCGGGCAGCCTCTGGCTCTACCTTCCCAGTGATGAGGAGGATGAGTGCCTCGGCCATAGAAACCTCATACTTTTCCGCCGCTGCCTTAATAGCCTCATGAATAATGACCCCGATGCTGCTGTCAACCTCTAGTTCGATGGTGGCGCGCTGGGCGCGGGTGAGTATGGAATACCGGTTCTTCGGGCGCGTATCTTCCACCGCGATGGAGTCATCATGAACCTTGACGAGATCACGCATGCGGCGGCGAATCTGCGAAGTGCTGGGAAACGCCTGATTGGGCTTCGTAGGAGTAAACCAACGGGCCAACGAAGTATCGATGGCAGCCACTACCTCTGGGGAAGGCTGGCCCAGCTTAGCCATGACCTGGTCAATGGCAATCAAGGCAGGTAGGTCCAGCAAATAATAAGCATCTTGTAGGGCCTTGAGCTGGGGGAGTTCTCTAAGGCGGTAAATCCCCATGACTATGCGAGCAACTGCCCCGGCCGTTTTGCCGGTCTTTAACCCAAGGCGCATACACGCTGTGTCTGAATCTTCGTCCAAGGCGGGAAGGATGCTAGACCAGAACTCGTAGTCTGCTTGGCGTATGTCCTTGCCTTTCATACATACTGGGTCGTTCGGATTGGAATGAGAAAAATAGGAAACAACAACGTCTGAAGTGGAAGACACTTCAACCCCCTACTGTTGGTCGAGCTACTGCGAAGGGACGAACCCCCACCGTTCGAAATCCCTTTCGAAATAAGAGCTTATTCGGTATCTCTGGAGAAGTCCATACTGCGGAAAGAAGTTGTGATTAGAGGGGTAAATGGAAAAACTGGTGCTCAACACAAGTCGTGGGGTAAGCGCCAGATAAAACGCACATTCGAGATTTCCAGTGGGGGTTTAGGGCGTCAAATCTCCAATCAGAGCTGTTAAAGCTGTGACTTGAGTTAATCTATACAAGTGTTTAAGCCTCGTTCCATCATTGTCGGTCTTGCCCTGGCAGCCGTCACCGCGCCTTCTGCCCAGGCTCTGACTTTCGATCCTGGAAAAGTCCCACCACGCACCCAGATGACCGTGCGTTATGCCGATGGAAATTCAGTTTCCACTGGGAATAGCCACGAGTCCCGCCCCGCGCTTTCCCTGGCGAAGCTGTATCTCGGTATGTGGGTACTGAAATATGGCGCATCGGAGGATAAGGCGCGGGTGGAGAACATGATTCGTTTTTCTGAGGACGGCACCGCCAGTGACTTGGAGCGGAAGTATCCACAGGCCATTCCCTCTATCATCGGGGAGTATCGGTTAGGAGAGACTCACCACAATGGCTACTGGGGAAATACCACGACGTCGACGGAGGATCTCACTCGCTTCATAGGGGCGATATCTGGCGATCCGGCTGCCGCGCCGCTCATGAAGGGTATGGCGGCGGTAGCGCCTGCGGCATCCGACGGCTACCGCCAGGACTTTGGCACCGCACGCATCCCGGGCATCATTGGAACGAAATTTGGATGGTCGGACAACCGTCAGGTTCACGCTAGTGCCTCTTTCGGCCCTGGGTATAGCGTGGCGGCTAATACTTATGGATCCCCCGCGGATCTCACGGGGGATGTGCTGGGAGCGGTGGAGGTTGCACCACAGGCGCCAGGCTTGCCGACGCCTCTACAGGACGCGCGCGATAGAGCATGTGCGGAACTAAAACGGGCGGTGCCGAGCTCATCGCAGGCATGCTAAGCGTAGCCGTTGTCGGAAGTAAAGAAAGTATCCTTCGGGCGCGACATCAGAGCTGCAGGGGCAGTTCGACTAATTCACCGCAGGCTGGCTAAGCCCGGCGAGTGCGAGTAGGTATCGTCCGACTTGGCCAGACGGTGGGCCCGAATACCCAGGGTGATGACGGTGGGGTAGAGGATGAGCGCCACGACGATATACTGCGTGATCAGCTGCCAGGTTTCTTCCCACATGTAGTTCCACGCGAAGTGGAGACAAAAGGAAACAAAAAGCGCGCCCACGCCGACGCCGAGACGCCACCACCAAGTTTTATGGGCAGCGTAAATGGCCCAGCCGATCCCGAAGCCCGCGATGGCCGTCAGTGACATGTGCAGACCTGGTCCCGCCACAAGGCGCAGTCCCCACATCTGCAGCATGCCAATCCAATCCGACGTCGGGTGCATTACGGCGCCGAGAGAGGCGTAGAGGATGTTCTCGAAAACATCGAAAGCCCAGCCCACGAGTGCGCCGACGATGAAGCCGTGCCAGGGCCGGTTGAGCTGGCGGAAGCTGAGGAGAATGAAGACCACGCCGAGGGCCTTGGCGAATTCCTCCGGATAAGCACCGGACCAGGACATCATGGATTCTTCCCAGCCCACACCTTTGGTGAGGGAGGTGAACGGCAGTGCGGAGAGGAGCGCTAAAGATACCGCGGTGCCGCCTCCCCACAGCACGCTGGCAGTGGCCCAGCCCTTGGCCGGTGCGGCCCACATCGGGCTGAGGCGCCACAGGTATAGGCCTAGTGCTAGGAAGGCTAGTCCGATCAGCAGGCTTATCAGGCCTGGGAGCGGGGCAACGAGAAAGGAGCCCAACAGATTGATAAGAGCGGCGGGTAGGCAGACGCCAATGAAGACCCACAGGGTTACGCGGAAGATCTTGCTCACTTGAAGGCCTCCATAAATTGATCGGCGAATTCCTCTGGGTTTCCATCCGAGAAGACGAGCTCGTAGTTGAGGTTTCCCTTGGCCACGCTGAAGGCAACGACCGGGATGTACGTATACGTTCGCAGGACGAGGATGCCGTCTTGGTTTTCTACTTTTTCCTTCGGCATCGACCCGAAGGTGGTCGCGCGAACGGCGCGGCGCAGGGCTAGCTCATCATCGTCGACATCAGAGGTGAGATAGGCCTCGACCAAGGTGTCGCCGCAGTCCCACGCCTGGTTGGCCACGGAATCGTAGTTAACGCTGCACTCGACGCCGTCGATGGGCTGATGCCACTCCGGATCATCGAGGACGACTGGCTCTGTTTCCGGCTCGTGTTCCGGCAGTGCCAAGCTGAGGATGGCGGGCGTGCCCAGCACGAGGAGAGTCACTCCCAGCACAGCGAAAAACGGCCCCGTCATCTTCGCTGGCGGGAAACGATAAGAAGTCATGCACACCACACTAACGCGTGCTTCTGACATAGAGTGAAGTGCATGAAGGATCTGTATCAATTTGTTAATGGCCCCTGGATTGAGTCCCACGTTATCCCCGATGACCGTGGCGTCGACGGCACTTTTCACGCGCTTCGCGACGAAGCCGAGGAACTCGTCCACGACATCGTTAAGGAAGACACGGGCCGCCCAGGGATCGTGTATTCCTCCCACATGGATGTAGAAGGAGTCAATGCTGCGGGAACGACGCCGCTTGACGAGGACCTCGACAAGCTGGTGGCGGCGGACCCGGAGGAGCTGGCCCACAACCTGGGTGTGCTGGAGCGCGAGGGCGTTGGCGCCCCGGTTACCTTCTGGGTGGAAAAGGACTCCGGCACCGAGGAGGCGGTGGCCTACATTATTCAGTCCGGTTTAGGTCTGCCGGATGAGGCATATTACCGCGAGGAAGCCCACGCGCAGACGCTCGCTGACTACGAGAAGCACGTTGCGGCGATGCTGGGATTCTTAGATCCCGCCCGCCTCTTCGGACTGGGCGCGGAGACGGCCGCGACGCGTATCGTAAACCTAGAGAAAGAAATCGCGGCCGGCCACTGGGATGTGGTGGCCTCGCGTGATGCGGTGAAGACGTATAACCCGGTGGACGTCGCCAAGCTGCCCAGCATCACCCGCGCCATCCTGCAGGGCGGGGGACTGCCCGAGCACCGTGCGGTAGCTATGATGCCGTCTTATTTCGAGCACCTCGAGGGCCTGTTCACCGCCGGCCGTATGGCGGATTGGCAGCTGTGGGCAACGTGGCACATTCTGCTATCGCGCGCGCCTTACCTCTCCGAGGAGATCGGTAAGAAGAACTTCGAGTTCTACGGAACCAAGCTTTCCGGTGCCACGGAGCAGCGTGACCGCTGGAAGCGCGCCGTGGGCCTAGCGGAAAACATGGTGGGACAGGAGATTGGCAAGGTCTTCGTGGACAAGCACTTCCCGCCCTCCTCGAAGTCCGAGATGGATGAGCTGGTGGAGTACCTTACCGCCGCTTATCGTGAGAGGATTTCGCAGCTGGAGTGGATGACTCCGGCTACTCGTGAACGCGCGCTGGAGAAGCTCTCCCAGTTCAAGGCCAAGATTGGCTATCCAGATACCTGGCGTGACTATTCTGACCTGGAGTTTTCTCCGAAGGGAGCGGACTTGGTGGCCAATGTGCGCGCGGGTAATGCGTGGAATCATGATTATGAATTGGCCAAGATTGGCAAGCCGGCGGACCGCGATGAATGGTTCGCAACCCCGCAGACGGTCAATGCTTTTTATAATCCAGTGGTCAATGACATCACCTTCCCGGCAGCGATTCTGCGCCCGCCCTTCTACAACCCTGAGGCGGACGCGGCGGAGAACTTCGGCGCTATCGGTGCGGTGATTGGTCACGAGATCGGCCACGGATTTGATGACCAGGGCTCGCAGTATGACGGCCAGGGCAACCTCAACTCCTGGTGGACGGAGGAGGACCGTGCGGCCTTCGAGAAGCTGACCGCGAAACTGGTGGACCAGTTCCAAGGGCAGGTACCGAAGGTGCTGGAAGGCACCGATTCCGCAGGCGTCAACGGCAGCTTCACCCTGGGTGAGAACATCGGTGACCTGGGCGGATTGGGAATCGCCGTGGTGGCCTACAAGAACTACTGCGCCGACAAGGGCCTGGACATCAATGGCCAGGTCACGCCCTTTGAGGCTGAGGGCGCTGAGCCGGAATTGGCAGAGCACGAGTACACCGGTCTGCAGCGTTTCTTCCTGGCGTGGGCGCGCGTGTGGCGCACTGCCATCCGCCCGGAGATGGCCACGCAGTACCTGGCCATTGATCCGCACTCGCCGGCGGAGTTCCGTTGCAACATCATCGCTGAAAACATCGATGAATTCTACGAGGCCTTTGACGTCGAGGGTGGTCTAGCACCGGAGGAGCGCGTCACCATCTGGTAGTACCCTTGGGGGCCATGAGTGAGTGGAATATCGGTGGTACTGATCGCCAACTAAGTCCGGAACAACAGCTCGAGCAGCTCTCCTCCTACATGGAGGTGCACTACCCGCTGCCGGACTTCCGCCCGCCGTGGGCCGGTGGAGGTTCGCCGGAGGCGGACCGCTACTGTGCGTTGCTGCCGGACCGCATCGTGCAGGCCTCCATGATGGTGCTGGGTTCCGCAGTGGATCACTCGCTGCCTGGTACTGCCTTCACGGAGGGGGTACGTGTTGAAGACTCTGAGGTGGGAGCGATCTTTGTTCCTTCAGAGCAGAATGGTCGTTGGGCGGTGTCGTTGCACTCTGGCGGATGGTGGCGTGGTGACGGCAAGGCGCTAGAGATGCAGTGGCGGCCCGAAGTGGCTGCTGCAGCACAGCTGTCCGGAACCACCATCATTGATGTCGACTATCCGTTGGCACCCGAGCACACTGTGGCGGAGATGGTTCAGTCGGTTCAGGCGGCCGTCGATTATGCCCGCGAACACGGTGCCGAGCGCGTGACGGTGTGGGGCTATTCCTCGGGTGGGGCGCTCGCAGCGCTGGTGCCTGCCGACGCCCTCCTCCTCACCTTCCCTGACTTCGGCGCGCTGGCCAAGCTCCCGGAGGACATCCGCGGTGAGTGCGTCCTCGACGAGGCGGCGCTGGCAGCAGCCTATTCTGACATCTTGGTCCAGACCGCAACGCAGGATGAGATTGCGGAACGCGTGGAGATTCCCGGTGCACAGACCGCGGACTACGTGTCTATGCACCGCATTTCCACCCCGGCCGTGGCGCGGCAGCGCATTAAAGATTCGGCCGAGTTCCTGTAGGGCTACTGCTCGCCCTCCGGGCGAATCTTCATTTCGGAGTTCTTCCACAAGCCAGAGCGCTGGATGACTTCCTGGTCGATATCCGCCTTCAGCGGTTCCTCGCCCCGGGAGTTGGTACGCAGCTCGTACTTCTCAATGGCGCCCCAGTCGCGTGCCCAATCGTTGTTGAGGTAGCTCGGGATCTCATAGGAGTAGTTCACTGCCTCTGCGGTTGCCAGCGCGCCACCACCGGAGAAGGACTGGAAGTCTGTGAGGGAGGTTTGCGCGGCGGCGTCGGGAAGAATGCGGAACTCCGGAATCTCCGTCACACCGGCGTAGTGGTCGAAGGTGCGCTGGCAGGGGAACTGCAGTGCGACGGACCAGTCAAGGAGTGCCGGGGTGGAGGAATCGAACTGGGAGTTGATGGTGGCCAGCTCCGGTACGCGCGGTGGGGTAAACGCCATCCAATCGTCTTCATCGGTGGAATCATCTACCGCAACGAGGCGTACAACGTTGGCCTCTTCCGGGAGCTCGTCTAGAGCAATGCGGAGGTTGCGCCATTTGGGGGTCGCGCCGACGTCGGAAAGCTCGGCCTCACCCTTGTTGGTGACCTTGCCGTTCTTGAGGGTGCCGTACTCCAAGGTGAGCTCGGTGCCTTCCTGCTCTACACCGTTGACGTCGTGGTGGTAAATCTTGCCGGCAGCAGAGACCGCGAGGACAGGGGTGTTTTCTCCTGGTTCCGGCAAGTTGTACCACTGGGTGGTGATGGTGGCGGTGGAGCGCTGCGACTCATCGTAGGAACCCATGACCGGGACCTTTGTGTAATCCAGGTTGAAGGGCAGGTGCATCTCGGAGCCGTTTACGCCTAGCGTTCCGCGTACGCCACCGGCGGAAGAATCGGTGACTTCGGTTGTTTCGGTGGTTTCCTCATTGGAAGCAGCCGAGTCATCACCGGTGGTGTTGGCAATGGCGCCTACCGACGCCGAGTTGAGGTTCTCCGGCTCAATATCTTCCTTGATCATGTTGGGGCCGAAACCGAAGTTGTCCTCGTCTTCGTCAACCAGCGAATCCTTGAGGTCGCCGTCGACCGGAGTGAGGAAAGCCTCGTTGGTGTTGGTTTCCACCATGGTGGCATCCGCCAGCGAGCAGACATCGCCGCGCAGGGACGCCAGGTTGCCCTTGCCCACGGAGTAGGAATCCGCCTGGGCCACGTAGCCCTTGGCAAAGGAGGCGCAGGAGAAGGCCACGATGAGGATGCAGGCCACCGCAATCGGTGCGGACATGGCGCCTGCCCAGCGAGAAACCTTGGCGGCGTTGGCGGCCTCGAATTCCTCGAGGGTGCCGTCGGCCTCAGCCTTGTTCTTGCGATAGCTGTGAACCAGGGACTGGTAGAGGCCAATCGCTAGGACCACCATGGCGATCGCGAGCACCACGGTGTTGGCCTCGATGGCCTTGAACTGCACGGTGCGGTCCCACCACGGGATGCCGAAGGAAGACACGTACCACCACGCGTTCCAACCGCCGAGGGAGATGGCGAGGAGGAAAATCACCGCGGCGATGGAGAAGGTCCGGGCGCGCGGGGAGCGCATGGCGATCTGGGACAGGACCACCGAGCCGAGCGCGGCGATGACGCCGGCGATACCGGCGTAGATACCGAAGTGGTGCGTCCACTTCGTCGGCGTGAACATGAGGAAGAAAGCCGAGAGCGCCATGATGGCCAGCAGGCGTTTGGTGGGATCTGCCTCCGCACCGACGACGCGGTGGTTCTTGATGAAGGCGTAGATGATGAGCGCCAGGCAGAAAAGCATGGTGAACATGGCGAAACGGCGCGTCAGGGAGCCATCCACGGAGGGCTCGAAGAGCGTGGAGTAGCGCACGAACTCGGAGTACCACGGCAGGGACGGGCCGACCGCGGAGCGCACGCGCGTCGATTCGATGACTGACGCTAATGTTTGGTCCCCGAAGGCGGCAACCATGACGGCAGTGCCGCAGGCAAGGAACGGGGCGATGAGTGCCGGCCAGGTGACTTCGGGGGCGCGCGTGCCCATGATGCGGAACAGCGCGGGCAGGCAGACTAGGAAGATGCCCACCGCGGTCAGGCCGGTGGGGCCAGCGGCTAGGGTGATGGTGGCGATGATGGTGCCCACCGCTGCCGGCAGAAGGCGCTGGGTGGAGATGGCGCGCTCGAAGGAAGCCCACGTCAACATGACACCGAGGGCCACGATGGGCTCTGGGCGTACTCCGTTGTTATAGGGCAGCCAGAAAGCCAGGAACATGAACGCGGCGGTCCAGTGCGCGAGGCGGCGCTCGTTCACGCGGGTACCGAAGCGCGGGAGCATCTCGCGCGACAAAACAAACCAGATGATGAGCGCCGAGATGAGCGAGGGCAGGCGCACGATGATGGAGGCGCTGGAGAACTGTGCCAGCCATGCCACGAGGTCGTAGTACGGCGCGCCGAACGGGGCCTCGGGGACGCCGTACCAGCGGTAGTAGTTCGCCATGTAGGTCGCATGATCGGAAACGCGGCCCATGGTGAGGATGAAGCCATCATCGGAGGTATTGGCGCCGAAGACGTACCACCAGCCGAGTACAGCTGCCACGACGCCATCGAGCGGGCGGATCTGCTTCCAGGTTTCGGGCATGAAGCCAAGGCGTTTGCCATCGAGGCGGTCAATCCGCCACAGGCAGACCAGGCTGATGACCACCATGGCCAGGCCCAGCCACATGGCGATGAGCTTGAGCGGTGTCGGGGAGGAGGTAAACCGAGAGTTGATCTCTACGTGGATGCGGAGGTCGTCGCCAAGCTCTGCGAGGTTCTCCGGAGTGTCATCAATCTCGGTGTAGACGCCGGTGACCTGCGGGCGCAGATCCTCCTCGGTGGTCTTCTTGTGCTTGCCCACGGAGACGGTGGTCCCGTCCTCCGTGGAGGCGATGCTGAGGGTGGCGTCCTCTGGTAGCTGTGCCACCTGCTCAGCTGTGAGCGAGAAAATGACCTCATCGAGGCTGGTTACCGAGAGGCCACCCTCGCCGGCGCGGACAAACATACCGCGGTTGGAGGCCTTCTTGGACTCCGGGGGCACGGTGCCGTAGAGCAGGTCCTGGCCGTCGCGCAGCTTGTCGACGGCTTCCAGGGGGATCTCTGCATCAATTTCTTCCGGCGCCACCGAGATGAGCGGGGCGTTGATGGACTGCAGGGAGCCCTGCTGGGGCCAATCGAAGGAGGATTGGGTCTGGTTCACCGGCAGTAGCGGCGTCGCCACGAAGCACAGGAAACCAATGAATCCAGCGATGATGGCGGTGAGTCGCAGGGACTGCGGTGCACGTAATGAAGAGGTTTTCCGATCTGACACGGCGATCAGTCTACGTCACCGCCTTGGCTTCTTAAGATCGCGCCGCCACGACGAAGGGGCCGATTTGTTGCGTGTTCCAACCTTCCTCAAAGACCTCTGGGTTGAAGAACACCGCGCGGTAGCGCACGTTGGGCTGGTTGGGGTAGATGTCTTCCGCCAAGTGCGTCTTGTAACCATCGCCGGGTTCTTCTAGGTCGCCGCGGAAGATGAGGACGTCCGGCCCGCGCCACGGTGCGGACTGAAGCGACTTCGCAAACTCTTCCGGAGTCTGTTCCCAGGATTTGGAAGCCCACTCCTCGATCTGTAGGTTGCGGGTGCTGAACTCTCCCAGCGGGTTGGCGTAATTACTGGTGAAGGCGTTGAATCCGTAGTAGGGGTTATAGGCCATGAAGAGCTTCTCATCGGTCAGGACAACCGTGTCATTGGCCTCGTAGCCCTGGGCATCGATGAACTCGCGGATCTCGCCGTAGTTGGCGGAAGAATCGCTGGTGTAGCGGTCCGCGCGCTCCCCGTAGCCGTCAGTATCGGTATAGGCATGGTCCAAGGCGGTCACGTTCGTTGCTGGGATCTGCTGGGCATAGTAAACACCGCCAAGCCCCATGAGGATGGCAAAGGCTAGGGTCACGCGCTTGCTGGTGACCTCGCTGAAGCCTTCCGGGTAGAGCGTGGGCAGGCCCATGAGGCGGATGTCGGCCAGCGCGAGGATGCCGGCCGTAGCGAAAAGCACCACGACGATCAGCTCTAGGCGGAAGCCCAGCAGCGTGCTGCCGGCGAGGGTCATGACCATGGAGGCCAAGGTCCACAGGTAGGTGCCGACAAGAGCGGTGCTCAGAGCGCGGATTTCGGGCTCGTCGATGCGCATGACGAGGTAAATCAAGCCGATCAGGCTGAGGATGCCAATGACGGACAACGAGAGGAAAGGCGCCGGGATTTGGGTGCCTTCTTCCGGCAGGTAATGCTGCGCGGTGGACTCCAGCGGGGCAGTGGCGTGCAGGACCCCGTAGAGGTAGGGCGCCCAGGCGATCGCAGCGATGGCCAGGGAACCGGCCGCGATGGTGACCAAGTGCACGAGGGGTACCCATGTGCGCTCAGCGACGCCGGTGACCAGTGCAATGAGGCTGACGATGGTGAGCGCCACTGCACCCGTGTAGAGCGTGTAGAAGCAGGCAGAAACTCCCAGGTAGATAGCGATTGCGGCAGTAGAGAACCAGGAAGCCCTGTAGAAAGCGTGGGAGCACAGGACGGCCACTGCCGGGACGCCCATGGCGATGACGGCGGAATAGGGCTCCTCAGCGCCAATGGTCAGGGTCACCGCCATGGTGGTCAACGCAATGGCGGTGGCAACTGGCAGCGAACCGCTGAGCCTTTGCCACACCGGAACCAGGATGCACCCGGCCACGGCCAGGGAGATAAGGCTCCACGGTTGATAAACCTCCCAGCCCGGCATGTTGAGAAGGTTCGCGAGCCGCCCGCCCATCCAGAACCAGCCCAACGGGTAGAAGGTAGGCAGGCCCTCGTAGTTCATGTCCGCATAAGAGCTGGCCTCTGTGGCGCGGGTGAGGAATTGGGTACGGAATACCTGGTCGACTTGGACGCCGTCGAGCCACAGGCGGGAAGCCGAAAGGGGCAAGCCGATACTGGTCAGTGTGAGCAGCGCTGGGGAGATATAACACACAGCGGTGGTGAGCCACGTCCGCCAGCGGGGGCGCGGCGTAATAATCCACCACGCGCACAGAGCACCCACCAAGAGAACGGTGAGCGCAGTTCCCGCCGTGCTCAACGCACGGGTCACCATCGACGTACTGAACGCCGGGAGGGAGACCGTTTTGAAAGCGAAGAAACCAATGAGCGTAACAAGGCCGCCACCTACAGCGGCGGCGGCAATACCCACGAGGCTGGCGCGACGCGTCAAGCGGTCGACGTTATATTCCACGGTGGGGGAGATAGACGACGTGGCGGGAGACTCAGTCATGTAAGTAGTTTCCCACACGCCGTGGACATAGCGGAACTTTAGAAAGGCAGCTTCCGGAATATCGCCTGTGGGATGAACTTGAATCCCAAGGACACGTACTCAAACAGCGGGTGCACGAAGATGGACTGCTTGCCATCCAGCACCGCCTTGACGGTGGCCTTAGCCACGTCGGAGACGTTGACGGTCAGGGGAGCCTCGCCGGCTTCCGCCGACATCTTGGTGCGCACCTGGCCTGGGCGAACCACGAGCACCTTGGCGCCGGAGCCGCGCAGGGCCTCACCGAGGTTGATGAAGAAGCCGTCGACACCGGCCTTGGAGGCGCCGTAAACAAAGTTGGAGCGGCGTACGCGCATGCCGGCGACGGAAGACAACGCCACGATGGTGCCGTGGCCCTGCTGCTGGAACTTCTGGCCGAGTAAGACACCGAGGGAAACCGGTGCGGTGAAGTTAGTCTGGGCCGAGGCAACTGCCTTGGCCTGGTCCTGCCACAGTTCCTCCTGGTCACCGAGGGTGCCGAAGGCGATGATGGCGACGTCGACATCGCCGCGCTCAAAGGCGCGGTTGACGACGTCCCCGTGGCCCTCGAAGTCAGTCGCGTCGAAGTTGATGACCTCGACGTCGCCACCGCGGGACTCGATGGTTGCGCGAGCATCCGCGATACGCGGGGAGTCCGCACGAGCCGCCAGGGTGACCTTGGCCGGGCCGCGCTCGAGGAATTCCTCGACGATGCCGAGGCCGATCTCGGAGGTGCCGCCGAGAAGGAGGATGTGTTGTGCTTGGCCTACTGCATTCAGCATGAGGTGATTCCTTTCTAGTGCAGCTCGAGGCGGCGGGACATATCGGAGGCGAAGACGCCGGTCGGGTCGATGTCGTTGCGAGTCTTGAGCCAGCCCTCGAGGCCCGGGTACATCTTGTGGAAGTTCTCCGCTGAGGTGCGGGACTCCTTGGCCAGGTAGAGGCGGCCACCGAATTCCATGACGCGCTTATCCAGATCATCGAGGAAAGCGCCCAGGCCCGGCTTGATGGGGAAGTCCACGCAGACATTCCAGCCCGGCATCGGGTAGGACAGCGGGGCCTTGTTACCCGGGCCGAAGAGCTTGAACACGTTGAGCGCGGAGTAGTGGCCCGAGCGCTGCATGTCGCGGATGATGTCCTTGAAAGGCTCGACGGCGTCGGTCGGCACCACGAATTGGTACTGAAGGAAGCCGTTGGAGCCGTAGCCGCGGTTCCACTCGCCGATAAGATCGAGCGGCTGGTAGAACTGCGTGAGGTTCTTGACCTGGTTACGCGCTGGGGCACCCATGAGGTAATAGGCCTCACCGATAGCCATGAGCGAAAGCTTGTTCATAGTGAAGTTCGGGAAGATATCCGGAACCGTCATCAGCTGCGGGGCATTGAACTTTAGCGGGTCCTTCGCCAGCTTCGGGGCGAGCTCTTCGAGCTGCTCCAGGGTGGCCAGGGAGCCACGGGAAATAGTGGAGCGGCCCAGCTTTGGTTCCGGGGAGATGACGTCGAACCACGCGGAGGAGTACGTGTAGTTGTGCTCCGAGCCATCGGAGTGGAAGGCCACGGTTTCATCGAGGTTATCCGTGCGGTCGGTATCCGCGATGAAGTAGGCGGTTTCCGTCTTCGTCATCTTGATCTTGGCGCGCAGGATGATGCCGGTCAGGCCCATGCCGCCGACGGTGGCCCAGAAAAGATCACCGCTCGGATCATCCTCAGAGCCTTCCGGGGTCAGGTGCAGCACGCGGCCGTCTGCCACGAGCAACTCCATCGAGGCGACGTGGTCACCGAAAGAACCGGCGGAGTGGTGGTTCTTGCCGTGGATATCCGGGCCGATAGCACCACCGATGGTGACCTGGCGGGTGCCCGGCAGAACCGGAACCCACAGGCCATAGGGCAGGGCAGCCTTCATGAGCTGGTCGAGGGTGACGCCACCGTCGACGTCGACGATGCCCGACTCCGGATCGATGGAGTGGATCTTGTTGAGCGGTTGCATGTCGATGACGAGGCCACCGGCGTTCTGCGCGGGGTCGCCGTAGGAGCGGCCCATACCGCGGGCGATGACGCCGCGGCGCAGGTGGGAAGGCTTATCAGCATTGTCCTCAGCCACCTGGGCGACGGCAGCCTTGATGACGTCGACGTCCGGGGTGGACAAAACGTGGGCGGTTGTTGCCGCCGTGCGGCCCCAACCGTGGAGGGACTTCTCAGTAGTATGCAGTTCCATCTCTTACTCTTTGATTCGATGTGATGGGTCGGTTTCCTACACTACCTAGGCGGTCGTGCCTGTGGCGGCAGTGAAAACGTGAGATTAGGTACAAAAGCCAAGCAAACGGAACATTTGTACTGTCCGGTTGTGTGGGTTTAGTTCGGAATTAGTACAGATCCATGATCTCGCGGATTTCTTCCGGCAGTTCTTCTTGGGAGCTAATCTCTGGGCCTTCATAGGCGCGCAGGATCTCATAGACGCGGCCGCGCGACGTGGAATCGAGGATGGGCAGCTCCTCGGCGATGAGCCGCGTCATAAAACCATTGAGCGGCAGCGAGGTATGTTCCGTCGCCAGAAAGTGACCGTGGCGCTTGTCTTCTTCGGCGCGCTCATCTTGCGCTGCTCGCTGTGCCGGGGTGAGGTGCTCTTTCTTAGAGGAGTACATGCACGGTAGCCTACCGCCCGCCTAAAGTGGGGCGGTATGACCTCTCCCAAGCAAGATAATTATGCGCTGGATGACACCCTCGCCGGACGCATCACCCAAGCCACGGCCGTGGCGATCATGACCTCTTATCCGGATTGGATCAAGAACAAGACTGCGCTCGTGTCCGCCTATGTCCTGTCTTTCTTAGGCTTTGGTGCACTCGTGGCAATTACTAATGCCGAGAGCCACGAGGGGCAACCGGAGCCGGAGACTCCCGATGTCCCCGCGTGGGCGATCCCGGTTGCCTTCGGCATTCTGCTGTTTGGCGGATGGCTCACAATAAAGACTGAGCACAGCGTGGTCCGATTTATTCGCCGCCGCGGCGTGGAAAAGCCGTGGACCGTCTGGGGTGGAATCAGTGCTGCCATCGTCTTCATTCTCGGTGAGCTCGAAGCGCGCGAGCTCACCGACCGCAACTAAAAATGCGTATGGTGGGGCACATGAGCTCACAGGTCACAGATTTGGCGCAGGTCCGCGCCAAACGTGGTGATTCTGCTCGAACCCTGTTGTGTCAGGTGTCCAACGTCCGCGCGGAAGCCGAGGTGCACCGTCAGATTGGTTTCTCGGACGCACTCACGCTGGAAGAGCTTCATCATATTCTCGAGGTCTGCTTCGGACTGCCTCAAGAGGATTCGCCGTGGCACTTTTTTGAACATACCGATGCCCGCGGCCAACGAATCGATCCGAGCCATACCGTGCGCGAATTCTTAAGCCGCGAAGGCGAGCAGATTGATTATGCCTGGGGGCTGTGGGATTTCGAGATAGTCGTGGTGGAGACCTATCCGCGCGATAACGGCACGCCGGAGGCCCTGTGCGTGGGCGGTTCCGGTTCTTTCCACACACCCTTTGATCTCACCGCCGTGAATGCTGAGCTCACAGGCCAGGAAACGATTGATGAAGTTCTGGATCTTGTGGTTAGTCCCGTCCGCGCGCTCATTGAAAGAACCCGGCTCTATGACTTCGTTCCGCTCCTCCAAGCTTTGGACTTGCATCGCGAAGTCAGCATTGATGCTCGGGCGTACCGCCAGCTGCGTACTCTGCCGCGAGAAGTAACAAACGAAGGCAAGGACGCCTTTTGGTCGATGGCGCTGGCGCTGTCCTGTATGGGCGGGCGCGAGCTGACGGATTCCGTGGTGGAGACCGCCATGGCGGCGTTGGGCTGGGTCGACGATGACGGCGAGGAGCTACGCGGCCCGGAAATTCGGGAGCTGTGCACGGCTTCGCTTAAGGTGCTTTCTTCTCTCGGCGCCTATGGTGAAGACGCCGTCGCACCCGTGGATCGCCTGGACATTTACCGCGCCCTCATCCGCGGGTAGAGTATTCCGCCGTGACTGAACCTACTTCCACCCTAAAGACACAGCTCGTGCGCTTTGTCTCCGTCGGTGTTTTCACTGCGGCCATCGACTATGGCCTCACCCTCTTCCTGACGTACCTAGGCCTGCACCGTTCCCTGGCCAAGGCGATTGGCTGGGTTTTCGGTACCATCGCCGCGTATGTGGCCAATGCTCGCTGGACTTTCGGTGCACAAGTATCTGGGCGTACCGCCGGTGCCGTGGGCATGCTGTACCTGTCTACCTTCGCCGTGCAGAACTTCCTGTATTGGGTGCTCAACGCTCCGCTGATCAGTCTGGGCTTTGAGGGCGCACTGAAGGACACTATCGCCTTCGTCATCGCGCAGGGCGTGGCCACGGTGACTAACTTCGCCATTCAGCGCGTGTTCATTTTTAAGGGCAAGTAACTATGGCAGGTCGCGCCGAACGCTTCTCCCAGTCGAACTCCCTGCATGCGCAGGGTGCGAAGTTCGCCATCACGGGAGCTATTGCCGCGCTTATCGACGTCTCCCTGACCTGGCTCTTCCAAATCGGATTAGGCGTATTCGGCGACGTGGGCTCCCGAACTATTGGCTTTGCTGTGGGTACTTTCGTGGCCTACCTGCTGAACCGGCGCTGGACCTTCAACGCGCGGGCCTCGAAGCGCCGCTTTGCCGCGGTGTTTGCTACCTACGCCATGACCTATGCGGTCAACATTTTGTTGTATCGCTGGGCCTTCCCCTTTTTCGACCACAACCTAGACTGGCCTTCGTCCTGGGCACTGGCGGTGGCCTTTGTGATTGCGCAAGGCACGGCAACACTCATCAACTTCTTTGTGCAGCGCTGGGTGATTTTCCGCAGTACGCGCAAGTCCTTTGAGGTTTAGGGCCTGCGGAAGTCTTCCTTGCGGCCACGGTTGTGCAGGCGCAACCACTCTACAAAGCCCTTCACGTCATGTTGCTGGACCAGGAAAAACCAGCCAAAACGTGCGAATTCCTGCGGTAGCAGCTTGCGCATGCCGCGCTGCCACAGAAGGTAGCCGCGGTTGCGGTAGGTAAAGAAGCGCTTGAACTCACCGTCTGGGTATTGCGTGTGCATCTTTCCGCCGAGGATGGGCTTGAACTCGTCGGAGCCGTCCGGGTGCAGGTAGCTGGTGGTCAGCGCAGTGCCGAAGCTCAAGCCCGAGTTGACCAGGCGGCGGTGGTACTCCACCTCATCACCACGGATGAACAGGCGGTAATCTGGCACGCCGATGATCTCCATGGCCTCGGCGGAGATGAGCGCGCCGTTGAAGAGGGAGGCGATGCCGGGGAGGAAGTCGCCCTCTAATTCGCTCATGTAGCGCCGCCACACCAGGCCTTGGCGCAGCGGGAAGGCCAGCTTCGCGGGCTCGTTGATGTTGCACACGGCGGGAGAGACTTCGTGAAGGCTGTTGTTTTCCGCAACGCGGTAGAGCTCCTCCAGCACGTGATGGTCGGCGGGGCGGCCATCATCATCAGCGCACCACACTGCGTCCGCGCCGAGGGCGAGTGCGGTGAGGAAACCCAGCGCGAAGCCGCCGGCGCCACCAAGGTTGGTTTCGGAAGGCACGTAGACGCCGCGCTCGCCGGCTAGTTCGTGGAGGAGCTCCTCTACTGCTGCTTCCGCACCGTTATCCACCACGATCACCCACTGCACTGGGTGCGTTTGGTTCACCACCTGTTCAAGGGAGGCGCGCAGTAGCTCCACGCGCTGGTGGGTGACGATCACAGCGGCCGTTGTACCGGCCTGGGACAGGGTGGCAGTCATGGGTTCTATTGTGCCACCCGCCTGTGGCACTCAGGTGCGTGACATGGAGGTGGCAAAGGTTTAGGCGTTGAAGCCCGGAATCTTG
This sequence comes from Corynebacterium sp. HMSC066C02, assembly GCF_001814945.1. Taxonomy (NCBI): domain Bacteria; kingdom Bacillati; phylum Actinomycetota; class Actinomycetes; order Mycobacteriales; family Corynebacteriaceae; genus Corynebacterium; species Corynebacterium sp. HMSC066C02. The sequence goes on from NZ_KV818476.1 coordinate 164,798, forward strand.
ATGAAGCCGGAGTTCACAGCATTGACAACGCCAGCAATGAGGCCGAGCACAATCGCGGCGATAGAGGTGCCAACGAGGATTTCAGCGGTGGTTCCCACCGGGTATTCCTTGGCGGTGTCATTCTTCAGGGAAGACATGGCGACATCCTTGGCGGAGCCAGCAGTCTCCAGGCCTTCTTTGATTTCTTCAGGGGTGCTGCTGCCCTCGCTACTACCCTTGCTGCTGATAGCCTCAGCGCCCTTCTCAATGCCGTAATCCACGGAGGAAGCGAAGCCGTCACCACCGACGGCTTCCTTGAATCCTTGCTTCAGGATGTAGCCAAAGACCTCAGCCTCGGAAACCTCGGAGGAACCCTTCTCAGCAGCGGTGGCCGGGGCGATAGACAGGGACAGTGCGGTGGCGGCGGAAACGGCAGCGGCGGTGAAACGCTTCATGGAGGTTCTCCTTGGAAGAACGGTAGAGAAAGTGAAGAGGTAGTGAAAGTGTAGAAAGTGCCATGCAAAAGTAGGCGATAGCGAAAAGCTCCAGCCCTCAAAGGACTGGAGCTAGAAATTCAAAGCTAAAAGCTTGATGCGCTCAAGTTAGAACGGAAGGGAAACGCCCGGGATGAGGCCGTTCTGAACTGCGGTGTAAGCAGCACCGAGGACGGCAGCGGCGATGCCAACGCCCCAGAGGATGTCAGCGGTGGTGCCCAGAGCATAGCCGTTCTTGGCGTCGTTCTCCCAAGAGGACTTGTTGAAGTCAACATGAGCCTTAGCAGAGCCGCGAGCTGCGTCAGAGTCCATATCCTTGATGGCATCCGAGCTGATCTTGGCAGATCCCTCGTGGGGTTCGGAGACGCCGTTTACGCCTGCGACGATGCCAGCGCCGACGAGGGTGCCGAGGTCTTCCCAATCGCCTTCAGTCTGTGCAGAGGCAACACCAGTGGACAGGGACAGTGCGGTAGCAGCGGCTACAACGCCAGCAGCGAAACGCTTCATGATAGGGCTCCTTAAAGTTAAGAGAGAACAGTGCCTGTGATTCAGGCTCGCGACGATTTTAACTTGAAAGGATCTGAGAAAAGAAGCAAATAGAAAAAGTTTCTTTCGTGATTCACCCATACAGGGGGTATGCATATTTCCAGTGCATGAGACTAAAGGTGCGTTCTACGCAAAGTACAGTGTTCTCATGACCGTGAGAAGCGTTGAAGAAATGTGGGCTCCCTTTAGGGTTTCCATCCACGTGGGTGAGCTGAGTCTGCGGGTGCTGCGCGATAGTGACATCGCCGCCATTCATGGGGTTAGCGCCGCTGAGATTTTCGGCGAGCCGCTTCCGGAGTACACGTTCCCGTGGTTGAAGCAGAAGCCTGATCCGAGTTTCCGGTGGGCGCATCGCGCACAGATGTCCCCGGAAGAATGGTCGCTCGACTTCGGCGTACATCTTGATGGTGAAGTCATTGGCTCAGTGGATCTGCGGGCCAAGAGCTTTGCTGACAATGGTGAGGTGGAAACGGGGTCGTGGATTTACCACCGCCTTCAGGGCCGCGGGATGGGTACGCAGGTTCGTCACGCCGCTGCGGTCTTCTGTTTTGATTACCTGCGCGCACGCCGGTTGCGCTCGGAGTGGGAGCCGGGGAACGCGGCTTCCCAGGCTGTATCGCGCAAGCTGGGCTACACCATCGAAGGCAACAAGGCCGTGTTGCGCAAGGAGGATTACCAGCCGGGGCCTGAAGTAGCTGTGGCCGGGATGAGTGAGGAACTGCGCGCGATGTTGGGAGCCAACTTCGCAGTTTGAGGAATAAATCGTGAAAATGGGAGAGTTTCCACTCAATTTCACGGAAACTTGTAGAATGTTGGCATGCTTAACGCGCGGTCCGCCTCAAAAATCAACGCTCTTCTTGATCAGTATGCGGCGTTGCGGGAGGACGCCCCCGAGGCCATCGCGGAGATAGCACGCGCAGAAGTGGCGGAGTCGGTGTATAACTCGAACGCCATTGAGAATTCCACGCTGACTTTGGAGGAGACCGAGAACATCTTGGCGGGGTTTACCGCCAGAGCGCACGATTTACGGGAAGTCTTTGAGGCCAAAAACCTGGCGGACGTGACTGAGGAACTAATTCGGGGCGTCGGTAAGCTCGATGCAAACCTCATTCTGAAACTGCATGGCATGTTGCTTCGCGGCATCAACGACGACTGGGCGGGGCGCTTTCGTCGAAGGGGAGAGTGGGTTCGCGTGGGCGCTCATATGGGAGCCAACCCTGAATACGTGGACAGGCTGGTGGACACAGCCATTGCCGAATACTACGAGGACACTAACTTCTTTGTTGACCGAATCGCGCGGTTCCACGCGGAATTTGAAACCATCCATCCTTTTTCAGACGGCAATGGGCGCATCGGGCGCGTCATTATCAATCAACAACTCTTAGAGCTAGGGGCGCCACCCATCATCATTCCGAACAAAGGAAAAGAACGCCACTACTACCCAGTGTTCCGTGGCTACCCGGTGAGTGGGGACTTTTCTGCATTGAGCACACTTATCGCGCGGCAACTCGTCGAGTCCTTGCACAAGCGCATCACGCTGCTGACCGCGCCGAGGGTAATTCGCCTGTCGGAATGGGCAAAGGTTAACGGTGTCTCTGGGTCCGTCGCCGCCAATAAGGCGGCGCGGGGTACCATTCCGGCCTTCCGACAGCGTGGAACGTGGATGATTGACGCGCAATATGTCAACGAGGCAGGTAGCAGGGGCTAAACGTTTTCCTCGTTATCGAAGCGCTTGCGCAGATCCCGCACGTACTGGCCCACCTCTGGGCCTTCGTACTCGCCGACGACGTCGGAGACCTCGCCCACCGAGCGGATCTGGCCGTGGTCGATCCATAGGGCGGTATCGCACAGTTGGGCCAGGAAGTCATTGGAGTGGGAAGCAAAGACCAGGATGCCGGAGCGCTTCACCAGATCCTGAAGGCGGACGCGGGCCTTGGCCATGAAGGCGGCGTCGACGGCGCCGATGCCTTCGTCGAGAAGCAGGATCTCCGGCTCAATGGAGGTCACCACGCCCAGCGCTAGGCGTACGCGCATACCGGTGGAGTAGGTGCGCAGCGGCATGGAGAGGTAATCACCCAGTTCAGAGAACTCCGCGATCTCATCCATCTTGGCCTTCATCTGCTTGATGGTCTGGCCCAGGAAGAGGCCGCGGATGATGATGTTGTCGTAGCCGGAGACCTCTGGGTCCATGCCCACGCCGAGGTCGAAGACGGGGGCCACGCGCCCGCGGACATCGGCAGCACCGCGCGTAGGTTCGTAGATACCGGAGAGCAGGCGCAGCAAAGTGGTTTTGCCCGCGCCGTTGTGGCCGACGAGGCCAACACGGTCACCTTCGCGCAGGTGGAGGTTGATGTCTTTGAGTGCTTCCACCATGACCACGTTCTGGTCATTCTTGCCAATGGAGCCGCCGGCGGTGGAGAGCATCGCCTTCTTGAGGGAACGGGACTTGGCATCAAAGATGGGAAAGTCCACGCAAGCGTTATACGTATCAATGGAAACCATGGACGATCCTTTCTAGACCCAGTAGGAGACGCGGAAGCGCCACTGGCGCATGGCCAGGCCGGCGATGAGCAGGCCGGCGACGGTGCAGGCGATGACGATGAGCCAGTGATAAACGGCGACGGGCTCGCCAATCATGGGGGCGCGGATGATCTCCATGTAGTGATACAGCGGGTTGATTTCAGCGATGCGTGCGCGGCTGGCCACGGCACCTCCCTGCTCCTTCAGGGTGTTGGTCATCCACACGATCGGCGTGACGTAGAAAAGCAGCTGGGTCAGAGCCTCCAGCAGCGGGGCAACGTCACGGAAGCGGGTGGCGATGATGCCGAAGAACATGGCTACCCACACGCCGTTAACCAGGAAGAGTCCTAGCGCCGGGATGAACAGGAAGAACTCCCAGCCCAAGTGGCGCGGGAAGATAAGAATGAGCAGCAGCCAGATGATGAGGTTGTGGCCCAAGAAGAGGGTTTGCCGCCAGACTAGGCGGTAGACGTGCACCGACAGTGGTGCGGGCAGCTGTTTGATCAGGCCCTCGTTGTCGATGAAGACTGTCGAGCCTTCCTTAATGGCGCCCGAAATGAAGTTCCACATAATCAAGCCCACGGTCACGTGGGGCAGGAATTCTGCAACCGGGATCTGGAAGAGCATGGAATACAGCAGGCCCAGGGCCGCGGCCATCACGCCGGTTGCGATGGTGATCCAGAAAGGACCCAGCACCGAACGGCGGTAGCGCTGCTTGATGTCTTGGATGCCCAGCTTGAACCACAGCTCGCGCTGGCGCGCGCCTTGCAACAGATCGGCGAAAGCCGCCGACATGGTCATGGAACGCGAGGCCGGCTCCTCGCCGGGTGCAGGCGCGGAGGTCATGCGGGCGACGTCGTCACGCAGGTTTTTCTTGTCTTGCACGTCCTTCACCCTAGCGCGCACCTCCGCCAAACACCTACACACACGCCCTTAACCTGGGAAAACACGAGCGAGCTGGGAAAATCGAGGGTTAGGAAAGATTTACATGGGGCGTATAGAGTAGGGAGCGTTCATCCGCATCGGGAGGAAGGGTTGAAACATGACGGAACAGTATGACGTCGCCAGCGTGCGAGGTCTTTACACTGGTCTGTCCGATGGTTGGACCTACCTGAACGCGCACGCCGCGCCGCAGATTGCAGAACGCGTGGCCTCAGGCGTTGCCCGCTCGTTCCGTATGTCCGCCACGGTGAAACCGCTGGAGGATGCCGTGGGCGCGCACTCGGCGCATCACGACCCAGGGGAGCTCCACGCGGCGGACATGTATGCTTCCGCCCGCCGGGCGGTGGCGGATCTCACGGGTGCCACGGCGGAGCGGGTCATCCTGGGCCCGTCGCTGCCGGTGCTGTATCAGGCCCTGGGCGTTGCGCTGCGCCCGCTGCTGCGCCGGCAGTCTTCGGTGGTACTCTCCCGTTTTGATTCTCCGGAGTTTACGAGCGCGTTTGAGCATGTGGGCGCTGATATTCGGTGGGCGCAGCCGGATTTGGGAACTGGCGAGCTTCCGGCCTTCCAATACGCCGATCTGGTGGATGGCTCGACGCGTTTTGTCGCCTTTTCTGCCGCCCACGAGCTGCTGGGCACTGTAACATCGGCCTCGGAGATTATTGATTCGGTCCATGAGCGTTCGCGCGCTTGGGTGCTTGTCGACGTCTCCTCGATCGCCCCTTACCGCCTCCTCGACTTTGACGCGATTGGGGCGGACATTCTCGGTGTGGATGTAGGCGCGCTGGGTGGTCCGCAGATGGCGGCGCTGGTCTTCCGGGATACCGCGATGTTCCGTCGCCTCGATGAGCTTGTCGTTGGTCCGGTCTCCGCGGGTTTGGCGGGTGGCGTTGGCCCCCTGGTGGATCATCTAGCAGAACTCGCCGGCGGGGAGCGCGGTTCCCGCCGCGTGCGCCTGACGCGCTCGATGCAAGCTCTCTCCGGTTATATGGAGGATCTCACTGGGGATCTCTACAGTCTGTTGGGCACGCTTCCGGCCGTTCACATCCTTGGCGTGACGGGGGAGGCGGCTGCTGATGCCTCCGATGATCGCCTCCCGCGCCTGACCTTCGCTGTGCGGGACGTGCCTGCGGATGTGATTCACCGCCGGCTCTTCGACAATGGCTTGGTGACTACCATCGCTCCGCACACCCCACTGCTCACGGAGATGGGCGTGGAAGAAGTCGGCGGTGCCGTCACGGTCTCGCTGAGCCCGTTCAGCACCTACCACGATGTTGAGCACTTGATCCGCGTGGTCGCGTCGCTGGCTTAGACCTCGAGGACAAGCTTGCCCGTGACCTCGCCGGAGTCGAGGGCTTGGTGGGCTTCGGCGGCGCGAGCAAGCGCATACGTCGCGTGCAGGTGGTGCTTGACGCTGCCATCCTCCAGCCAGGGCCAGACGTTCTTGACGGTATCCGCAACGATGGCGGCTTTGTCTTCCGCCGAGCGGGAGCGCAGCGTGGTGCCCTGCAGGGTCAGGCGCTTGTTAAGGAGGATGCCCATGTTGAGCTCGGCCTTTGTGCCGCCCTGCATGCCGATGGTGACCATGTGGCCGCCCTTAGCTAGCGCGATGAGGTTCTTCTTGAGGTACTTCGCACCCATGATGTCGAGGATGACATCGCACTGGTTCTTCAGTTCCTCGGCGAAGTCCTGCTCGTTGTAGTTGATGAGGATATCCGCGCCGAGTTCCTTGCAGGTCTCGAGCTTTTCGTCCGAGCCGGCCGTCACCGCGACGGTGGCGCCGAGTTGCTTCGCCACCTGGATGGCGAAGGTGCCGATGCCGCCCGCGCCGCCATGGATGAGGATGGTCTGGCCCTTGTTGAGTTTCGCTTCCATGGCGATGTTGGACCACACGGTGCAGGCCACTTCGATGACGGAGGCGGCCTCGGCAAAGGAATAGCCGGTGGGGATGGGCAGCAACTGGCCTTGCGGTACGGCCACGTACTCGGCGTAGCCGCCGCCGGCCAGCAGTGCGCCGACCTTGGAGCCAACCTCGACGTCGGTGTTACCGGCATCGACGACCTCGCCTGCGACTTCGAGGCCGATAATCTTCGAAGCACCCGGCGGCGGCGGGTAGTGCCCGCGGGCCTGGAGCAGGTCGGCGCGGTTTACGCCGGCGGCTTTGACTTTAACGAGGACTTCGCCGTCTTGGAGCTGTGGCTTATCGGTTTCCCCCAACTCCAGCGAGTGTGGGTCTTCCAGATTGGTCTGAATGATGGCTTTCATGCCACACCACCGTACTTAAATCCAATCATCCTCGACGAGGAAGCCGTTGACCGTGATAGCAGCAGCATTGGCCTGGCCCATGGCCATCGCCACCTGTGCGGCTGGATTGACCACGTTGCCTACTGCCCAGACGCGCGGGTGGCTGGTGGCACCGGTGAGATCGGCCTTGATCAGGCTGCCGCCCATCGCAGGGGGCGGACTGTGGCGCTCGAGGTTGAGGTCAGCGAGGAACTCATCGTGGGGGCGGGGAATGGGCATGTAAAACAGTGCATCGACGGCATGCTCGTCGCTTTCCAGCAGGACTTTTCCGTCTTGGAAGGCGGTGACGGGGCCGTCGATAAGCGCAATGCCCCGCCGAGTCAGGTCCGCGCGCTGCTCGTCGGTGAATTCCATTCCATTGGTGAAGAAGGTGATGTCCTTCGACCACTGGCGCAGAACCGCGGCATGGTGGAAGGAGAACTCGCCGATGTAGAGAACACCGAGCTTCTTGTCGGCGACCTCGAACCCGTGGCAGTAAGGGCAGTGGAGGACTGTATCTGCCCAGTTTTCTTCGAGTCCCGGGATGTTTGGATGTACGTCGTCCACACCGCTGGCGACGATGATGGAGCGGGCCGCGACGGTATCTCCATTACTCAATGTGGCGGTGAGTGTTCGGTCATTATCGGTGACGGAATCCACGGTGGTGTTGACGATCTGTACGCCGTAGTTGCGCAGCTGCTCCTTACCGCGCTCCTGGAACTCGAGTGGTGGTGTGCCCTCGAGGGCGATGACACCATGGATTTCGTGGGCGAAGCGATTGCGGGGAGTGGTGGAATCAACAACGAGGACACTGCGGCGGGCGCGGACCATGACCAGTGCTGCCTGAAGGCCGGCCGCGCCACTGCCGATGATGAGGGTATCGACTGTCTGCATAGGCCCGAGTAAACCAGAGCAAGGTATATGCGGCAATGGCTTTCAGTAGGTTGCGCTTTGCACAACGTGATGAGGCGAATTCTTCTCCCGCGGCGGAGTCTAGTACTCTGAACGTGTTGCGCGCGGTGCATGCTGACGCGTGACGAGGAGGCGTGGCAGAGCGGCCGAATGCACTGGTCTTGAAAACCAGCGTGGGGAAACTCACCGCGGGTTCAAATCCCGCCGCCTCCGCCAATTGTTTTGGGGGTCATTTGTAGCGGCTTTGCTTCTGTCCCATGCGGCTGTAACGAAGCTCAGAACGCATCCTGCCAGTAGGAATCCGCTAATTTGCAGGTGGGTGGCCGAGTTTCCGCCGCCGCCAGCCACGACGAGGAAAATCGAAAATGCAATCGCGACAAGGCAGTGGATGACCAACCGGCTATGCGCTCCAAGGTGGCATTGCGGCCAAGCTTTCTCGATAGCCCAGCTCACTGCTGCGAGAATGACATAAAAGACGATTCCCGCTAAGGCTCCTGGAACTAGGTAGAGCATGGATTCATCTCCTCTCGGGGGGAATAATGGTTGTGGTAAGGAAGGCGGTTTCGTGATGTCAGAGGATAACTATTCGGCGTGGGTAGAGACTGATTATCTTTTCGGCTCCCCAGTCAATGCTCGCCGGCTATTGGAGTCTTACGAGCAAGTGCTAGACGGAAAGGCTAAGGAGCACGACATCGATCTAGCTGTGTAAGAACTATCTTCCGATCGAAGTGGAGTATTCACCTTCTGGCAGGGTGGAACCGGTTTTGTTTATCTGAGAGGAATTTTACCTATTTCCGGTAAACATCTCGTCGGTGAGCAATGCGCAGGACGAGCACCACGAGTTTTCCGTCTAAGATTTCATAAACTACGCGATAGTGTCCGACTCGAATTCTGTACAGGTCGTCTGAGGCTCTTAGCTTCTTTACTCCATCAGGGCGAGGGGTAACGGCCAAGTCTTCGATTGCAGCAAGTAGTCGCCTCTGTGTCGGTCTGTCGAGCTTGCGTAATTCCTTGGCTGCGGATGCTTTATAGGTGATTCGATAAGTGGAGTTAGCCATAGAAGGCGATTAGGTGAGTCCGAGTTCTTTTTTGAGGTCTTCGTGTGAAATCTCTGCGGCTTCTCCTCGGGCAATCTCAGCGGCCTGAACATCCTCACGATCTTCCAGTGCTTCGACTGCGCGGGCGAAAAATGAAGGAGAGACGACAAAAGCGCGAATCCGGCTTCCACGACTAGTGATGGCGACGGGCGTGTGCTGTGCCTCTTCAAGAATTTGGCTTTGGGATTGGCGAAACTGGCTGGATGCCACTGACATCGTTTTCATACAACGAATGTACATCTTGTACATTTTGGTGGGCAAGGGTCGCGGGATTTCTGGTTGCTACTCGTCTTTGCCATCGATCCGCCCCGCCAAAATGCGAGGCAGCGCCTCCGCTGCGGTGGCGGTGACCACCACGCTGGCAAGCGGCGAGAGATCCGTGGGCTGCGGGGTGACTTCCACGATGGGGATGCCGCGTGCGTGGGCAATCTGCGGCAGGCCGGCAGCGGGGTAGACCACGCCGGAGGTGCCCACAATGAGCAGCGCGTCCGCGGTGGACATGCGGCGTTCGGCCTCGGCCCATTCGTCGTTGGGCAAAGCCTCACCGAACCACACCACGCCTGGGCGTACGAGCCCGCCGCACACGGGGCACTCGGGTGGAGTGATGCTCTCGACCGGTTCCTTCGGCAGCGCAATGTCCTCGTCGTACGGTGTATCGCAGTCGGTGCAGCGGAAGGCGAATAGGGAGCCGTGTAGGTGGACCACGTCCTGGCTTCCGGCGCGCTCGTGCAGGTTATCGATATTTTGCGTGGTCACCGTCATGCCGCGTGCGGCAGCAATCGCGCGGTGCCCGGCGTTGGGTTCGGCCCGCTGCGCCAGCTGGGCGCGCCACAGGTACCAGGCGAACATGGGCTTTGGTTCATTACGCCATGCGCTTATCGACGCCATCGCGACCGGATCCACGTTCTCCCAGATGCCCGTCTGCGCATCGCGGTATGTGGCGATGCCGCTATCCGCACTCATACCCGCGCCGGTGAACACCTCAACGTGGGTGGCATCAGAAAGAATCGAGTGTGCGCGCTCAAACAGGTGCTCCATGCATCTAGAGTACGGCGATGAGCACGCAGAATGCTATGGATACGAGAAGGGCAATGCCCATGCGCCACAGGTAGCGCCGTCCCGGTTCGTGGGCGGTGTTGATCTGCAGCTTCGAAGGATTCGTGGAAAAGACTGCCATGCACATCGGGTCTTTAGGTTCTTTGTAGACTCCCATGCCACCGGCAAAGCGGAGTGCTTCGTTGCGAACCTGTTCATCATCGTCGGTTGGTATGGCTTTCACGGCCTTCGCAGATGTCAGCGTCAATCGGACGCCTTGAATCATGATGAACAGGGTGAAGGCTATCCACGCGGCCACGAGGAGAAAGCCCGAGAAGGGGATGTCCGGTACAACCGTGCAGACCGCGGTGAGGCACACGCAGGTCGTCATGGAGAGGACTGTCTGAGCGATGAACGTGGCGGTCTTTTCAGCGAGCAGCTCCGCGCGCTGTGCGGTGGCCTCGGAGAAAGGAAGCGCTGACTCCGCCGGAACCCGTGTTGTCTTTCGCGCCAGCGAGACCGGTGGCACGCACAGCGGCAGTGCAATGGCGAAGACAACGCCGATCCACACCAAGGCGGTGGCGTTGAAGAAAGACTTGGGTTCGAAGCGGTCCGGGTTGCCCGAGCCATCGAAGTGGACCGGGATGGGATCAGGCACCGAATCCCAGCGCAGCAGCATGTACACCAGCGTGAGAGCACATACGATAGCGGTGGCGACGTAATACTGGCGGCTTCTCATGGCAGTGAGCTTACAAGGTTGCCTGTTGTTGGTTGCGCTGCGGGAGTCGGATTCTTACATGGTTCCAGTCATAAGGTTCGCTTGGGGGCAAGTAAACCATCTGCGCCTAGGTAGATGGTTCGTTTGGGTGCAAACAAACCAGCTGACTAGAACCTGGTGAAGGGAACCTTTTGTGGGGCAAGTAGTGCGGACTCTTGGGGCTGATTGGTCGATGAAGGGGAGCTGTAAATGGTCCCTTCAAATTGGTCTCTTTACTTTGGTCCTTTCACTGAGCAAAAGGACCATCTGGGCGCAGGAAACTGACGGTAAAAGGTCCCTTTGCGGTGAGTAGGGACCAGAGTATGGGGACCAAACTAAAGGGACCATGTGGCAGGGGTGTCGAGAAGGTGACGCTGCCGGCTACGGGGTTAGAAAATCTCATAGCGAGCGGCGCGAAGCTAGTCGTCCAGGTCCTGCTCGGCCTCTAGGTCATCCAGAGAGATGGTCTCCACTTCGCCGCGATGCGCGGTAGCGGCTTCGGACTCAAGCTCAGAAATGTGTTCTTGCCAGGCATCGATGCCGCCGCGCAGCGAGTAGACGTTGCTGAAGCCACGGGCGCGCAGGGCCTCGACTGCTTGGGAGGAGCGCAGGCCGCTGGCGCAGTAGAGGACGGCGAGGTCGGCGGGGTCGATGGGCGGGTTGTGGCCAGCGAGGATCTCATCGAGCGGAAGATGCTGCGAGCCGGGGATGAGGGAGGGAGCGCGTTCGGGGGCGGTGCGGACGTCGATAAGCGTGGCGTCCTCAGGGATCTCGCGGACGTCGGTGGGGTTGTCGGGGCGCGCCGGGGTGGCGCCGTTCGCGCGCACGGGGATGTATTCCCAGGTCCCGACGAGGGAATCGTAGTAGCCAAGCGTACCGATGAGCGGGGTGCCGATGCCGGTGAGGAGCTTAAGCGCCTCCACGGCTAGGGCGGAGCCGGCCACGCCGACGACCGGGCCCATCACGCCGGCCTGTGAGCAGGAGGGTACCTGCGGGTCGGTGGGGAAGAGGTCCTCGTAGACCGGGCCGTGGCCGGAGTGGAAGACGGTGAGCTGCGCGTCGTATCCCAGCAGCGATGCCCACACGTGCGGAATGCCCAGCTCATGGGCGGCCCAGGAGGCCAGGTGGCGGGAGTAGAAGTTATCGGTGCCGTCGATGATGAGGTCAGCGCCGCGCAGTTGCTCCAAGGCGGTATCGGGTGTGAGGCGTGAGAACTGCTCGACGGTGCACTCTGGGTTGAGGGCGCTCAAGGCTTCAGCGGCGGATTCAGTCTTGGGCTGGCCCACGGTCGCCGTGCTGTGGATGACTTGGCGGTGCAGGTTGGAGAGGGAGACGGTGTCGTCGTCGAAAAGCAGGATGCGCCCCACGCCTGCGCCTGCCAGGTAGAGAAGGGCAGGCGAGCCCAAGCCACCGGCGCCGATGACGGCGACGGTTGAAGCGTGAAGCCGTTGCTGAGTGGAGGTTCCCCAGAGAGCTTCCTGACGTGCGTAGCGTGAACTCATTCTGAAGTGCTCCGAGTTTTCCTAGACTTTTGCCTTGATTTCTATTGTTTCCTGCAGTGGATTCTGATTAAAGAATTCGGTTTCAATCCCGGTTGGTGTCGATATTCTAAGCTCTGGCGGAATCGTGCTTCGTCCTACCTCGACGCTCACTCGAACGTCATGCACGCCCTTGATGGCCACCAGTGTGTTGACCTTGATGACGAGTTCATCTTTGTCAGAAATGTCGGCTAGGCGCATCAGCCAGGCAGTGGACTTGCGATTTCCATGCGAGGTAAAGAGCAGAAAATAAAGCTCTTCTAGGCATTATTCCGTCCGTTTATCGAAAGGGTAAATAGACATCGGAATTGTGTATGCACCTTTTGCAGTACCACCTTGCATAAGCTGGCTAAGCTTCGCGATATGCGCGCCATCCTTATCCGCAGCTGGGGCTTTGAATGAAAAAGAATGTACGCGAAGCTCCTCAGCACCGTCAATCGGCTGAGTCACGATATATAGATTTCCGCCGTCGATAGTTGCAGATACAGGACGGCGATCTGCGCCGATTAGCGGTTCAGTTTCTTTAACTTCCTGACGCTCGAGATCAAGTGCCACGATCGTTCCTCGACTCGTAAAGTACGACACGCTTCCTTCTTCGTAGCGAGAGGACCTATTTACGCCTGGTATCGGCAGCCTTTCGATATTTCCTTCGTGTTTTAAAGTTGGTTTTTCATTCGAGGTACCAACCGAGACAACATACGCACCACCAGTATCGTCAGGAAAAGAAATATATGATTTTTCTTTCCCGCACCCAAGAGCAGAGAAGTATTCGGATGCGACTGTTCCGGCAGGTATATCAAGGCGAGATTCAGACAACAACCCGTCGACTCCCATACGCACAAGCGTTAAACCGCTTCCGTCATCTTCATCACGTTCTATCCAGACAGCTTTTTCATCAGTACAAGCCCTTAACGCGACTGGTCTCCTATCGCGAGTTACCGTGCTTGTAGATTCCTTAGTTGCGAGCACTATGCGGCTCGCATACGGACTATCGCTCATGCCTTCGTTAAAAACAAACACTGCTGCTTTATTGTCCACAGAACCAGCAGAAGCTGTTTGGGTCGGTAGACCTAAACCTGCGAGAGGTTTCTCAGATTGTTTGCGAAAATCTGAATCAAAGACAACCAATTGATCCTTATCTGGAGCCACATACCCTTCACCGAGCCTCTCCATCGAAGGGTTATACACCGATGCAAGTTCAGCGAGAGAGTCCACCTCATCAGTGCTCGTTCCAAAAACATAATTGTGATTATTTACGGAAGGAGTCACAGAGACAGCCCTAGCGATCCCGCCCCATTCCCAAGTGGCAAAAGATTTCGATGTCTGTGAACGCTCTTGCACGCACGAAGAAACGACAAGTGCACAGACGCCTAGAGCGCAAACCGCTAGGAGTTTTCGAAGTAGTGCTATGAGCATTGCGCTTTCACTTTCTGGATCTAAGCCCATTTCCCGTCCGTACCGAATTCCGACATTGCATACGACTGTTCAGTCCAGTCCTACCCACGTGGTGGTGTCATCGGTATGCAGCTGCTCTTTCCAGATGGGGACTTCCGCCTTGACGCGGTCGGCGCAGGTCGAAGCAGCCTCGAAGGCGTCCTTGCGGTGCGCGGAGGAAGCGGCGACGAGGAAGGCGGATTCGCCAATTTCTAGTGGGCCAGTACGGTGTGCGCACCAGAGGCGCACGGCGGGGAAGGCGGCGGCGACCTCGCCGGCCACGCGCTCGATCTCTTCTTGGGCGCTGGGATGTGCGGTGTAGGTCAGGAGTTTGACACCCCGGCCGGAGTCGTGGTTGCGCACGATGCCGTCGAATACAACGACGGCGCCGGTTTCAGCGGTGGCGATGTCGGGGGCGGAGATGGGCTCAGCGCTGATGTGGGCGCCGAGTAGGCCGAAGTTAGTGCTCATGAATGCCTTCCAACTGGTTGATGATGTGGTGAAGAACTGGTTCGAGGACCGCGCAGCCGTCCTTGGCCGCGCCCGTGGAGCCGGGCAGGGCCATGGCGAAAGTGGACCCGGTGACTCCGGCAACCGTGCGGGAGAGCGCCGCGGTCGGGATGGCCGCCGAGTGCGCGTAGAAGGCATGGGCCAGGCCGGGCAGTTCGCGCTCGAGGTGTGGGGTGAGCGCTTCGACGGTGCGGTCATCCGGTGTGATGCCGGTGCCGCCGGAAGTGAGGATGACGGAGGGGGCATCGGCGAAGGCAGTGGCCAAGGCGGAGTCGATGTCGGCGTCCGCGACAACGAGGGGCTGTGGGGTATCGAATCCCTGTTCACGCAGGAAGTTCACCAAGATCGGGCCGGAACGGTCCTCGTATTCGCCGGCGGCGGCGCGGGTCGAGGCAACAATAACGAGTGCGCGGCGGGTCATGAGAGTGGGAATACCTCCACGAGGTCGCCGGGCTGAAGCCGGGAGTTGGCAGGGACACGAATGAGGGCGTTAGCGCCGATGGCCTGGGATATCAGGTGGGAGCTGGTGCCGCCGAGGAAGGAGGCGTGGGCGGTGCCGTCGGTGATAGCTAGGGTGCCACGGCGGAACTGTTCGCGGTTGTTGAGGCCTTCGGCGGGCTCAGTAAGGTGTGCGCGAACCGGCTCCGAGGCGTGGCCGAGAACGGGCGCTAAGTAGAGGCGGAAGCTCACCAGCGTGGAGATGGGGTTGCCGGGGAAGCAGACCACGGGGACGTCGCCAAGGCGGGACAGGCCCTGTGGGCCGCCGGGCTGCTGGGCCACATGGCCGAACCAGCCATCCTCTTCAAAGATTTGGCGGATGACTTCGAACTTGCCGTGGGAGATGCCGCCGGAAGTCACGATGGCATCGGGACGATGGGTGATGACTGCCTCGGCGAGGTCGGCGCGAAGGGCAGCGGGATCATCATTGGTGCGCACGAAGCCGGCTACGTCGATGCCATACTGCGTGGCCAAGGCCGCGAGCATGGGCGCATTGGAATCGGGGATGGTGGCCTCGCCCTCGCCGCCGATTTCAGCGCCGCCGGTGCAGATAAGAATGCGGGCGGGCGCGTACGTGAGAACCTCGGTCAGGCCCTGGGAGGCGAGGGTGGCGATGGAGGGGGCGTCGAGAAGCGCGTGCTCATTGATGAGGGTCGTGCCGGCCTTGACATCGGAGCCCGCGCGGCGGATGAACTGCTCGGGAGTTGCCGGCACGGTGACCGTGGCGCCTTCCTCCGGGAAGTGCGGGGGCTCGCAGTGCTCGACGGGGACGATGGTGACGGTGCCCTCGGGGATTTTCGCGCCGGTCATGATGGGCAGGGCGGTGCCTTGCTCGAGCGAGCCCGGGGGATCCCCCGCCGCGATAGTGCGGCCGACGGTGAAGGTGCCGCCGTCACATGTGGGAAGCGCATAGCCGTCCATCTGTGAATTATCGAAAGGCGGAAGGTTGTGTTCGGCGCGGTACGTCGCGGCGGCGCGTCGGCCGAAGGCGCTGTTCAGGGGAGTGGACACCACCCGGGGTTGCGGAAGGGCCGCGCGAACGGCGGCGAGGTGTTCCTCATAGGTGCGCATCAGGTTCCTTCCTGTCACGGAGGCTGGCATAGTGGCAACCATGGTTGACATACACTACTTTGCCGCAGCCCGCGCCGCCGCGGGGCGCGCGCAGGACACAGCGCAGGCAGCGACGCTGGAGGAGTTGCTGGACGTGTTGCGTGCTCAGCATACCGGCAGCACCGAGGCCGGAATGAGCTTTGCGGAGGTGCTGGAGCGCTGCACCTTCCTGGTGGATGGCGCGAGCGCTACCGAGGACGCCGTGCTTGCCGACGCCTCCCGCGTCGACGTCCTCCCGCCTTTCGCTGGGGGTTAGTGTCGAGTTCGCAGCGGGCTGGTGAAGAAGTTCACCACGCCGGAAACGATCGCGAGAACAATCGCGCCGATGATGGCGGCGCCCCAGCCGTCGATGACGAGTGAATCCATTAGCGCGCTGACGAGGAGCAGGACCGCGCCGTTAATGACGAGCGCGAAGAGGCCCAGGGTGAGGCAGGTCAGCGGGGCGCCGAGGAAGCGGAGCACCGGGGTGACGACCTCATTGACGATGATGAAGACCGCCGCGATGAGCAGGAAATTCTGGGTGCTAGCGGGGACGATGTCGATTCCGGGGACAATCGCCACCACGGCCCAGAAGGCCACCGCGACGGCAATGACGTTGAGTGCAAAATTGATAAATGTCTTCACAACTGCACTCTAACGCGGAAACTACTCCTCTGCAGCGAAGGCAGCGTCCCACGCCTTAAGCAGCACGTCGGTTTCCTCAGCTGTGGTCACGGTGACGCGCACGCCCTCAGGGAAGGCGCGGACGAGAACGTCATTCTCGGCAAGCTGTGCAGCAACGTCCTGCGGGGAGCCCAGCTTCGCAATGGAGTCGGCGGCGAACCAGATGTGGTTGGCCTGGGATTCCGGCACACCAAAGTCGGCGAAGTGCTCCACCAGGCGGTCGCGCTGCTCCACGGTCTCGTCGGTGCGCTCACGCAGCTCCTTCTGGGCGGACAGCGAGGCCACAGCGCCAGCTTGTGCCACCGAGTTCACGGAGAACGGGATGGCCACCTTGCTTAGCGCCTCGATGATCTCGGCGTTGCCGAAGGCATAGCCTAAACGGATGCCGGCCAGGCCATAGGCCTTGGAGAAGGTGCGCAGGCCAATGACGTTGTCGTGAGTGTGGACGTAGTCGGTGGCCAGCGGGACGGCGTCGTTGCGGTTGTACTCGATGTAGGCCTCATCGAGCGCCACGATGACGTCCTTCGGGACCTTGGCCAGGAAGGCGTCGAGCTCCTCCTTGGTGATGATGGAGCCGGTGGGGTTATTCGGGTTGCACACGAAGATCAGGCGGGTCTTGTCCGTGATGGCAGCCGCCATGGCCTCCAAGTCCACGCGGTGATCCGCGGTGAGCGGGACCTTGACCGGGGTAGCGCCCACGACCTGCGCGAAGATGGGATAAGCCTCGAAGGAGCGCCAGGGGAAGACAATCTCATCACCGGGCACCGAGGTGATCTGCACCAGCTGCTGGCAGATGGCGGAGGAACCCGCGCCGCAGGTGACCTGCTCCGGTGTGACGCCGAGGTTTTCGGCGAGCGCCTTGCGGATTTCCACCGCGCCCATATCCGGGTAGCGGTTGACGTGCGCGGCTGCAGCTTCCATGGCCTTGAGCGCGCCGGGCAGCGGCTCCTGAGTTGCCTCATTGGAGGAGAGCTTCAAGGCGTGCTCGGCGTTCTTTCCGGGAACGTAGGCGGGCAGGGAGGAAAGGTCTGGTCGAATCATGTTTTCTACCTTAGGCGTTGCGGGGCCCACGAGGCCCGAAGTCGAAGTCAGCGGTCTGCGGCCCGAAGGCCTGAAGGCCCTTCGGCGCGTCGAAAGCATCAAGGCGCACCTCAAGGAAGGCGCCGCGCTCTGGGTGAGCAGCGATGTCGTCTAGGGCCTTCGCCAGCTCGCCTTCGGTTGAGGCCACGTAGGACTCCATCGTGGTGTCCTTCATGAAGGCCTTCGGCAGAGCCGTGTAATCCCACATCTGAATCTCGTTGTATTCGCGCTCCATGCCCAAGATGTAGCGCTCGATGGTGTAGCCATCGTTGTTCACCAACACGATGATGGGCTTCAAGTCCTGGCGCAGGATGGTGGACAGCTCCTGGGCGGTGAGCTGGAAGGAGCCATCACCGATGAAGAGAACATGGCGGCGCTCCGGGTTGGCCAGCTGTGAGCCCAGCACGCAGGGCAGGGTAAAGCCGATGGAGCCCCAAATGGTGGAGTTAATGTACTGCACGCCCTCGGGCATGCGCTGCTGGCCCAAGCCAATGTTGGAGGTGCCGGCTTCGGCGATGACCACGTCATCGTCTTGGATGAAGCCGAGCATCTGCGGCCAGATGCGCTCCTGGGTCAGCGGGGCATCCGGGTTCGGCTCGAAGGGCTCGGGTTCGAAGGCCGCGCTTGGCGACGCCTCGGCTTCCTGGATGCGGTCGAGGAGGACGTCGAGAAGCTCCAGCGTATTGATGCCCACGAAGAACTCGCCGTCGGCGTTGAGGTGCTGGTCGCCGAAGTTATAGACGCGGGCATCGGCCAGATTGTGGGTGAAGGAGCCGGAGTTGACCTCGATGAAGCGCGGGTTCGTGGTGACCAGGAAGTCGGACTTTTCGATGCGCTCCTGCACGCCCGGTGCGGAGGCCGCGCCGTTATAGGTGCCGATGAACAGCGGGTGGCGCTCAGACAGGATGGCTTTGCCGGAGGAAAGCTGGGAGTAAGGCAGCTGGGCCTTGTCGATGATGGCGCGGAGCTTCTCCGTGAAACCGTGGCGGTTGGTGTCCTGATCGATGAGGATGATCGGGTCCTTGGCCTTCGCCAAGTGCTCCAGCACGTAGTCCGCGGCAGCGTTCAGGCGCTCCGGATCGGAGGGGGCGAGTTCGGTGGAGAAAGGCTCGTCGGGGACCTCGATGGTCAGGTGAGTGATATCGGAAGGAATCTGGATGTGCACCGGGCGCTTCTCGCGCAGGCAGGTGTGCAGGGCGCGGTCGAATTCCTCGACCACGTTCATGGGGGACACGCGCGTGGCCACTTCGGTGAAGGGCGCGAAGGAATCGAGCATGTTGGCAAAGTCGCCGTCGGCAAGCGAGTGGTGCAGGTTCCAGCGGAATTCGGTCGCATACTGCGGCGGCGCGCCTGCCAACGACACCAGCGGGACGTGCTCGGCACGTGCGCCCGCAATGCCGTTGAGCGCGGAAAGCTCGCCCACGCCATAGGTGGTGAGCAGGCAGCCCACGCCGCGTTGGCGGGCGTAGCCGTCAGCGGCATAGGCGGCGTTGAGCTCGTTGCAGGCGCCGACGAAGCGGATGCCCTCGGAGGCCTCGATCTGCTCGAGGAAGCTCAGGTTGAAATCACCGGGCACGCCGATGATTTCAGTAATACCGATGGCCTTGAGGCGGTCCAGGATGAAATCACCAATGGTGGTCTGCATGAGAGGGTCCTTTCTATGTGTTTCGTGCGTCGTGGCGCTTCTTCCCCAGCCAGATGAGTGCCAAGGTCACAATCCAACAGGGTAGGACAATGGCACCGGTGCGGTAGTCCGGCAGCATGAACATCAAAGCGATGACGAGGGCGAAGAAGGCCAAGCACAGGTAGTTAGCGATGGGGTAGAGGGGCGCGCGGAAAGCAGCATCCGGGCAGCGTTTGCGGAAGTTCAGGTGAGCTACGGCGATGGCGGACCAGGAGATGAGCTCCGCGCCCACGATGATGGCGAGGAGAACAATCAGGATTTTGCCCTCGAAGAGGAAATTAAGCAGCACGGCAGAACCCATGAGCAGGGAGTTGAAGAGCAGGGCGCGAACCGGCACGCCCTTAGCGCTGACGGAGTTGAAGAAGGGCGGAGCTTGGCCGCCGCGGGAGAGATCCCGCAACATGCGCGCGCCGGAGAAGGTCATGGTGTTGAACACGGAGACGGCGGCGACGAGCACGATGAGGTTGAGGCCCGTGGCGGCAGCCGTGATACCTAGGGTGCTCAGCGCGCGTACGAAGGGTGAGGTGGAAGTATCGAGTTCGTTCCACGGAGCGAGCAGCACGATGATGCCGATGCCGCCGACGTAGAAGATGAGGATGCGCCAGATCACGTTGTTGATGGCCTTGGGCAGGCTTTTAGCGGGATCCTGCGCCTCGCCCGCGGCGGTGCCGATGGAGATGATGCCGCCGAAGGAGAAAATAACAGCGACGAGGGAAAAGAGCACACCGGAGGCACCGTTGGGGAAGAAACCGCCGTGCTCGGTGATATTGCTTAAGCCCAGGGCCGGCTCCGGGGTGAGGCCAAAGATGATGGCCGCGCCGACGACGATCATGAGGATGAGCGCGGCAACCTTGATGAGCGAAAGCCAGAATTCTGCCTCGGCGAAGGCGCCGACGTGCACCAGGTTGATGGCGGTGACGATGACGAGAGCGACGAGGGCGGTGAGCCAGTGCGGGATGCCGGGGAACCAGAAATCCATGATGGTGCCAGCGGCGGTAAGCTCCACCATGCCGACAACGATGGTGGTAAACCACCAGTTCCAACCAGTGACAAAGCCGGCGATGGGGCCGATGTATTCGCGGGCGTAGGCGCTAAAAGAGCCGGCGACGGGGTGCTCCACGGCCATCTCACCGAGCATGCGCATGATGAGGAAGATGATGAAACCGCCGATGGCATAGGCGGCGATAACACCCGGACCGGCCTCCTGGATGGAGGCGCCGGAGCCTAAGAAGAGGCCCGTGCCGATGCACGAGCCAAAAGCGATCATCTGCAGATGGCGCGACTTCATGCCGCGCTGCAGGCCGTCGTCTGTACTGGCGTTGTCGCTGGCGACAACGTCCTGTGCCCTGACGGAATTGTTGGTTGTGGTCATGTAGACGCCCTTCATGAACGTATATCTGTGACGTGAGTCATTGAACTGTAGGAGATTATTGCGCACCACAGTTTTGTTTGTCACTAGACAATATTCGGAAGTATCTTTGACATATGTCAAAAGTGACACCCCCGCAGCTGACGAGCATTCAGGATATCGTCGACGAATGCGCCCAGATCCTGCAGCGCTCCGTCGAGGTGACTACCCCCGCCATCGCGGTGATTGTCGCCAGTGCCCAGATTGGTGCCATCGATAAGAACCGTGCGGCCTCTATTCTTAACCGCACCCCGCCCCCAGAGCCGATCCCGTGGATGTTGAGCTTCGGTATTCAAGAGGCTGTGCTGCCGGTTCGCCTGCCCGCCAACCCGCGCTATGACATGCTGGCCCGCGTAGTCATCCCCCTGCGTCATGAGGATCGGCTCGTGGGCTACCTGTGGATTATTGATGAGCCCGCGCTGGGTGATGCTTCCCTGGTCCGCCTCGGTTCTTTAACGGCTCCGCTAGCCAGGCTTATCGACGAACGCGATGCGCCCCTCGCCGCCCGCGCCCAACAGCTCGGCGAGCTGGCTCGCGAGGTGCTCACCGGTGATCCTGCCGCGCTGGCGGGTGCGCGGGAGCGCGATCTTTTGCCCTCTGATGGCGAGCTGACCGTGCATCGCGTGCTGGTGGAAGGCGATCAGCGCGCGGTGGCCGTGGAACTTGCCCGCCCGTTGGTGCGCCGGCCCTTCTTGGTCGCGGACTCTCATGATTCCCTCGTGCTCGTTGAGTGCCGGCGCGATGACAAGGACACCGAGGCCCTCATGGAGGAGCTACAGAGTGCCGCGCTTGTCGCCGGCGCCGAGGTAGTGGCGCGCGGCTCGGCGCCGACGGCCCCGCAGGCGCGACTCATGGCGGACGTGGCCAAGCTCTGCGGCCAGGATTCACTGCGCTGGGAGGAGGCCGGCGCGTGGCGCCTGCTGCGCGGGTGGGAGCTGACCCCCGCGACGGTGGTGGCGATGAGCCCGGATGCCGCGGTGCTTCTCGACGACCCCCGCAACTCCTACTGGCACACCCTGCTGACCTATTTTGAGCATTCCCGCAACGTTTCTGCGACCGCTAATGCGCTCTACATCCACCGCGCCACGCTGCACTACCGCCTAGACCGCGTGCGTGAGATTCTCGGGCCCGGCGTGCTGGATGACGGCTGGCGTTGCGCGGCTCTCTACGTGGCCCTCAAGCTGCATGCGGCGCTTCAGGGAAAGAATAGGGAAGCCCGATTTTGTCCATAGGGGAAGCGCTCAGGTAGAGTGATGGACGGTTCATTGCGAATCGCTGGAGACGTGCCAGAGCGGCCGAATGGGGCTCCCTGCTAAGGAGTTGACTTACTTGCGTAGGTCCGGAGGTTCAAATCCTCTCGTCTCCGCAAACTACAGAACCCGAGTCATCGTTTCACCGGTGGCTCGGGTTCTGCGTTTTGTTGTTGTCATTCTGGAAGCGGGTGCCAGCGCAGATCTCGGTAGCGGGCAAAGCCCTGATCTTGGCTCAGTAGGGTTGCTTCTTCTTCTATTACGGCCGCAGCTATCCAGGCATCGGGGATGTCGCTGGCTTTAAGTTTGTGCAAGCGCGCCAATTCAGTGAAGGTTGTCCAGGTTCCTGGGCTGGAGCTTAAAAGGGTGCCGTTTGGGGCTTCTAAAATGGTATTGAGTGCAGTCAGCGCTTGCTGGGCGGTAAGTGGTTTGTGAAAAAGCTTGTGGTTCGTCATGACTCGAAGAAAGCCCGTTGCCACAACATCCAGGAGTCCAATTGTTTCATGTCGATTTAGAGCACTACTTAACCATTGTTGAGCGGGTTTATGTTGCGGTGCAGCGGAGTGGAAGGCATAAACGAGAATGTTGACATCAGGAATGATCATCGAGCACCGCCCACACAGCTTCTTTGTCGCTGAGATCAACTAGAGCCGGTCCGCCGCAATCGAAGGAGGGCAGGTTAACGGGGGTGTCTTCGGTACTGATGCGGGATTCCTTCTTGAGGGCAGCGCGGACCGCCTCTTCGACGTATGAGCTCAAAGTGACATTGTTGGCTTTGGCTTGGACCTTCGTTTCTTCAAGGAGTTTCGGGGGGAGGTTTATCGTGGTACACATACCTTTAGGGTAGAAAGCATCAAGTCATCAATCAAGAGGTGAAATGATGTATCTGCCTTCAGGAAGCCGTGAAAGGTTGACTGGTGTCTTAATTCAGTGCGAGCGTCAGGGTGAGCACGCCGATTGAGAGCGCGAGCATGCCTAAGCAGTTAATCCAGAATGCGCTACCGAGGAAGTGGGCGTGGGCATGGGCTGCTGCGGCCGCGCAGAAATAGGCGATGACGCCAACCATGGCTGCGATTCCTACGCCGGGGAACCAGAGGCCGGCAATGAGTCCTGCGGCGGCGAGGCACTTGATGACAATGAGCGCCCACCACCAGTCCTTGGGGAGTTTGACGCCGCTGAGGCAGGCTTCGATGAAGGGGACTGGTTTGAGGGAGAGGGCGGCGTCGCCAAGCAGAATGGCTGCTAGTAGTAGGGAGGGCCAAGCGGGGGAGGATTCTAGGATCATTGGGTTACTCCGAATGCGGTGTTGAGGCGTTCGATCGATGAGGCGGCTTGGGATGTGAGGTGCTCGGTGTCGTAGATTCCGGCGGCCCAGCCAATGAGTAAGCCGAGGTAGACGTTGTACAGCAGGTTGGAGTACTCGGCCGCATCGTCGCTGTTGAGTCTGGAGCCAAGGCGCAGGGCGATTTCATCGGTTAGGAGCGCTTTGAGCGCGGTGAGTGCCTTACCTTGGTTGCCTTGTTGGATGAGCGCCGCGCCGAACGCGCGGGAGAGTTCATCGTGGCCGGTGAACATCTGCAGGAATGGTTCGAGGACGTCGAGGAGGCTATCGGATTGTCCCCGGATGTCGTCGTGGAGTTCTGAAATGCGTTGGCCAATGGTGTGGATGAGCAGCGTTTGTTTGTCGCCGACTCCCATGACGGTTCCCACGCTGACGCCAGCTTCGGATGCGATAGTCCGGATGCTGGTGGTGGCGTAGCCCTGAGTGAGGAAGAGGTCATAGGCGGTGGCTAGGACCTTGCTGTCGGTGCCAGCTTTGGCGGCCGAGCGTGATGAGTGAACGTGTTCAGTGAACATGTTCAAAGAGTAGCGCTTGACAGTTTCAGGGTCAATGGCGTCAGAGTGTTGGTGATTGCAACTAGGTCAGCGCGGGGAAGACGCGGTCACGCAACAGGTGCGCAAGCTCGCGGTCGGGGGCCGCTGGGTTGACCCAGGCGGTGTCGCCGATTTCGGCGGCCGCATGGGGTTCGTCGGCGGTGACCGTGCGGGTGCAGGTGAAGATGGTGCCGACGACGACCTCGCCCGGTTCGTTGGCGGCGGGAGCGTCGAAGGTGCCGAGTTCGTTGAGGCTCTCGGCGTCGAGGGTGAGGCCTACTTCTTCGGCGACTTCGCGCAGGGCGGCGTCGACAAGCGCTTCGCCCGCCTCAGGCTTGCCGCCGGGCAGCTGGTATTTGCTGGAGGACTTCTTGCGCACGGTAAGCACGTGGCCTTGCGGGTTGCGGATGACGACGGCTGCGACTTCAATCATGGCCGCCGATTGTAGTGGGTAGTGAAAGTGCTAGAAAAATTTGTTTATCAATACAAGTTGGCGGGGTGTGGGCAAGGGTTTTGTTTTAGCAAACCATATCAACCTTTAATTGTTAATCATGGAAATTACGTTATGGGTTTCGGCAGGTTAGAGACTCGAAGCTTCAACGGGTACACTGCCTTCAGTGCGCCAAAGTTGGAAGATTTTTATCAGAGATGTAGCCAGGCTTGGCCGCGTCCCCAGGGCGTGGATCATCCTCATCGGACTCATCATCACCCCCGCGTTGTATTCATGGGTGAACATCGCGGCTTTTCGTGACCCTTATGGCCATACCAACAACATTAAGGTGGCCGTGGTCAACGAGGACAAGGGTGCTAACAATGAGCTCACTGGGGACATTGATGTCGGCAGCGAGGTCATTGAGAAACTGAAAAAGAATGACCAGATAGGCTGGCAATTCCTTGAGCGCGACGAAGCCGAGAAAGCCCTTTTAGAGGGAGACGTGTATGCCTCGGTGACGATTCCGGAGGACTTCAGTGAGAACCTCGTGAGCATGCTCGACGGGAAGTTCACGCAGCCGCAGCTGGTCTACCGCGTCAACGAGAAGAACAACGCCATCGCCGTCAAGATCACGGATACCGGTGCCAATGGTCTGGACAAGCAGATCACGGCGGCCTTTAAGGAGCAGGTGGCCACCGTCGCTGCGGAGAACGTCAAGGACACCGGTACCGACTTTGAGCGAAAAGTCACGCGCGCGATGAACAACACCAGCTCCTCTTTTGGGGAGACCGCGCAGGAGATTGACGGCAACCGCGAGAACCTCGCGCGGATCCAGGGAAAGCTTGACGCCGCTGCTGACTCCACGTTGGGAGCTAAGTCTACGGTGGCCAATGTGAGTGCTGCGCTGGGCGACGCCCAAACCGCCCTCGCCGAGGTCTCCTCCCTGGTCGAGGAGGCCCAAGGTGGTATTGGGGACTTCACCGACCAGACCACCGGCGCCTTCGTCAACGGTGCGACTGCGGTGGCGGACGGCACCGCCCAGGCGCAGGAATCCATCGCTGATGTCACCGCTGGCCTGAACCAGGCCGGTGACCGCTTCGATTACGCCACGCAGCGGGCTAATACCGCCATTGATGCGAGCGCAGAATCGATTGCGCAGCTTAAAGCCCTGCGCGATTCCGCAACACTCTCACCGCAGGTGGCTAAGGAAATTGATGACGCCATCCAGCGCCTTGATGAGGGTAATGAATCCAACCGCCAGTTGGTGGGAAACCTCAGTGCGCTGAGCAAGGATACGCAGGCCGCGGCGGATAACGTGCAGGCTAGCGCGGAGGCCATTAATCAGGCGGCGGCCGATACCAAGGCCACCTCGCAGACGCTGCGCGATACCGTGACGTCCGCCGTGCCCGAAATCAACCGTGCCATGAGCAACCTGAGCTCCATGGCGAGCGCTTTGAGCTCCACCCTGGAAGCCCAGAAGGGCACCATGCAGGAGGCAGACGGTCTCCTAGATGGTGTGGCCCAGCAGCTGCGTGCCACGAAGGACACCTTGTCCGATTTCGATGCCAACCTCCTTGCCCTGCAGGACAGTTTGCGCGCGATGCAGGGTGATGTGGGCTCGCTGCGAGCCGCAATGAACTCCAAGGTCGTTCAAGATGTCACCGGGCTGGATGCGGAAGAAATCGGTAGGTTCTTTGCCGAACCCATCGAGCTGAAGACCGAAACCGTGTACCCGGTGGACAGCTACGGCTCCGCCATGGCGGCGCTGTTTACCAACCTCTCCCTGTGGATTGGTGCCTTCGTCCTCATGGTGATCTTCCGGGTCGAGGTGGATAAGGAAGGCTTCGACCGCGTCACAGTGGGCCAGGCCTACTTGGGCCGCTTCCTCCTCATGGCGTTGATGGTTATCATCCAGGCCATCACGGTGACCGTCGGTGATCTGCTCATTGGCGTGCAGACCGTGAATGCGCCGGCTTTCGTCCTGACAGGCATACTCGTGGGACTGGCCTACTTGAGCATTATTTACGCACTGTCCTCATCCCTGGGACACCTGGGACGTGGCCTCTGCGTGGTCTTTGTCATTATCCAGATTCCGGGTGCTTCGGGCCTGTACCCGATTGAGCTTTTGCCCAACTTCTTCCACACCATCTACCCACTACTGCCATTCACGTACGGCATCGATGCCATGCGCGAAACCATCGGTGGGTTCTATGGGAACCACTATTTCAAGAACATGGCCGTGCTCGCCTTCATGTTCATTCTGTTCTTCGTCTTCGGCCTGCTGCTGCGTAAGGCGTTGGCGCACTTCAATGTCATCTTCAACCGCGAGCTGCGGGACACTGAGCTCTTTGACTATGAAAACGTGCAGGTTGTGGGCTCCGGCTACCGCATCGCGGACGTCATCCAGGCGCTGGATAGCCGCAGTGGCCTGAAGAAGGATCTGGACCGCCGCGCGCACAACTGGGGCTATTGGCTCAAGCTGGTGGGCATCGCCGGTGTTATCGGAGTGGTGATCCTCATCGTCGTCTCGGGTCTCTTGCCCGACCAGAAGCCGCTGCTTCTGGCTATTTGGACGGCATGGTGCTTCCTCATCATTATCGCCGCGGTCACCCTGGAGTACCTGCGCATTAGCCTGAAGCAGTCCGCAGAGCTGGTGACGTTGGATGAGGATGACATCAAACATCCAGCGCGCATTGGCGCGGAGTCCACGGAGGGGGATAACTAATGCGTGGAACACTCGATCTTTTTCTGAATGACATGCGCACCGCATGCCGCAACGTGATGAGCGCGGTGATGCTCGTGGGCCTCGTCGTTATCCCGATGCTGTTCACCTGGTTTAACGTTCT
The DNA here is from genome assembly GCF_001814945.1 of Corynebacterium sp. HMSC066C02. Taxonomy (NCBI): domain Bacteria; kingdom Bacillati; phylum Actinomycetota; class Actinomycetes; order Mycobacteriales; family Corynebacteriaceae; genus Corynebacterium; species Corynebacterium sp. HMSC066C02. The sequence continues at coordinate 191,692 of NZ_KV818476.1, forward strand.
GGCCAGCTGGAATCCCTTCGATAACACCAGCCAGCTCAAGGTGGCGGTGGCCAGCAAGGACACCGGCTACAAAAGCGATCTGTTGCCGGTGCCCATCAACGTCGGCGACCAGGTGCTCAATGAGCTACGTGCAAACGAGCAGCTGGATTGGGTTGTGACCACCTCCGATGAGGCGATAGAAGGTACCAAGTCCGGTGAGTATTACGCAGCCATCGTGCTTCCGGAAGATTTCAGTACCGACATGATGAACTTCTACACGGATGGTTCCCAGCCTGCGGATTTGTCCTTCTATATGAATGAAAAGAAGAATGCGCTGGCGCCGAAGATTACAGGTCAGGGTGCAGAGGGCGTGTCGGCGCAGGTGGCCGAGGCCTTCACCACGACGGTCGGCGATGTTTCCTTCGACCTGGTTACCTCACTCTCCGACTTCTTGAGCCAGGGCGATACCAAGGCCGTGTTGGACCGGATGCAGGCGCGCGCGGATGGTGTGCAGACCCAGCTGGATATGGCGGCACGTACCGCGCGTTCCTTGGCTGGACTTGTGGATACCGCGGTTCCGCTCATGGAAAGCGCCCAGCGCATTGCGGACTCGGCGGACCTGGAGCTGCCGGAGGTCCAGTCCTCCTCACTCAATGTTTCGACGGATGCGCTGCAACAATCCCTCGATGCGACCAGCGCCAGCTATGATGTGGTGCGCCAACGCATTGATGCGCTTTACGACGACGCCTCCGCCTCCCGCGCCGACCGCGTCGCCGCGCTCAACACCTTGGCCGGCCAGGTAGAAGGCACCATTGCGCAGTACCAGAACCTGCATGGCCACATTGAGGCCCTCCCGATTCCCGTAGGGGATAAGGAGAAAGCGCTCAGCCGGATCGAGGACGCTATCGACGCCGAGCGTGCCCTTCACGCGCGCCTTACGGCCGCCGCCAACGCACCCGAACCTACGAAGCCGGATCTCTCCAGCCTCGATGATGCCAAGAAGGCAGTGGAGGGAATCTCCACCTCCGGTCTGCGTGAATCCTTGCGCGCGCTGCAGAATTCCCTGGGCCAGGTAAGCGCGGATCTGGATACCGCGAAGACTCCCGTCACCATTGATTCCTCTTCCTTGACGGATGCCCGGGATGCGGTACAGAAGCTCGCCTCTGGCTTGCAGGACAAGGCGAACAAGTTTGGTGATCTAAAGAAGGACATCGATTCCGCTGCGGAATCCGGGGATCTGAAGAAACTCGCGGACCTTATTGGTTCAGATCCGGACGCCTTGGCGCGTGCGATTGCGGCCCCAGTGGACGTCGACAGGCAAGCGGTCTACCCGGTCAAGAGCTTCGGCGCCGGCATGACGCCCATGTACACCGCCCTGGCGCTGTGGGTGGGTGCGCTGCTGACCGCAGTGAGCGTGCGCACCGACGTTGTGGACAAGGACAAGTATTCGCCGATGCAGCGCTTCTTCGGGCGCTTCGGTATTTTCGCGGCGGTCGGCCTCGTGCAGTCGACGATGCTCATCCTGGGCCTCATCTTCTTCGTAGGCATCGAGCCCGCGCACCCGATCCTCATGCTGCTGGCAGGCTGGATAAGCTCGCTCATCTTTATGCTGATTTGCTACACCTTTGTGGTGTCGTTTGCCAACGCGGGCAAGGCGCTAGCGGTGCTCATGCTGGTCATCCAGGTCTCTTCTTCGGGCGGTGCTTACCCATTGCCGGTGCTTCCGGAGTGGTTCCAGAACATTAGCCCCTGGTTGCCAGCGACCTACACCATCCGCGCCTTCCGCGCGGCCATCGCCGGAACCTACCACGGTGACTTCTGGCTGTCGCTGCTTGCCCTCTTGCTCTTTGCCGTACCGATGCTCGTGTTGGGCGTGGTCTTCCACAAGCCGCTGGAGAAGTTCACCAATGGCTGGGTGGAGACCTTGGAAAAGACCAAGCTGATGTAGTGCTTACCGCACGGTGCAGCCGATGCTATTTACATAAAACTCTGGAGATACTCACAGGTTAGTGGGGTCCCGTGAAACGGCACCCAGCGGTAAGCTGAAGCGCTGTGAAACGCGGTCATTTCCTGGGCCCAGCTCGGCTCACCGCCGCGGGCTTTATTCTGCTTATCCTCGTGGGAACGGTGCTTCTTATGCTGCCGATTTCCGCCAACGTTCCACAGTGGACTCCGTTCTTGCCGGCACTTTTTACGGCTACCTCGGCAGTCTCTTTGACGGGTCTCGTGGTGGAGGACACCGGAACTTACTGGACGCCCTTCGGCCAAGTGGTCATTATTACGCTCATCCAGCTGGGCGGCCTCGGCATCATGAGTTTGGCGTCGTTATCGGGCATGCTTCTGACCGGACGCATCAGCTTCAAAGCTCGCAGAACTAGTGCTGCGGAGGGCCGCGCCGTGGTCTCTGGCGGAATTCGCCGCGCCTTGCTGCTTACCTTGGTGATGACTCTGATCTGCGAGGCCATCGTTGCCGTATTTATCGGCGTGCGTTTAGCCACCGAACACGGAGTAGCACCAGGACGCGCGGTGTGGGAAGGCATCTTCCACGCTATTTCGGCCTTCAACAACGCCGGGTTCAGTACCTATTCCGATAGCGTCGTTTCCTTTGCCGCCGATGCTTGGATCCTGTTGCCCCTCGCCTGCGCCCTGATTACGGGTGGCTTGGGCTATCCCATGCTGGCGGAGTTCGTGCGACGGGCCCGCGCACGGCTAACACGCTGGCGTGGTGGCACGCCACGCATTCACCGCATGTCCATGACCGCCCGGATGACGCTGGGTGCCACAGCGTTTTTGTTGCTTAGCGGCACCGTTGTTTTCTTCCTCGCAGAAAACTCTGGGGTACTACACGGGATGCCGCTGGGACAGAAGCTCACTAACGCTTTTTTCATGAGTGCGTCGCCCCGCACGGCCGGTTTCAACGCCATTGACTACGGGGAAGCGCATCCGTTGACGCTGATGGTCACGGATATCCTGATGTTCATCGGCGGCGGCTCCGCCGGTACGGCGGGTGGCATCAAGGTGACGACCGCATGCGTTCTGGGCGCGGCGATGATCTCTGAATTCTTGGGCCGGGAAGACACCTCCATCGGGCACCGTCGCCTGCCGCTGTCCACCTTCCGCCAGGCCCTCGCGCTGACCGCCGCCGGAATGATCGTTGTTGCTGTAGGCGTGGCAACGCTGCGCATCTGGGACCCCGAGTTCACCGCGGACCAGGTCACTTTCGAAGTCATGTCCGCCTTCGCCACCGTGGGTTTGTCCACGGGTATTACCGCAAGTTTGTCCGCACCATCACAGCTCATGCTGTGTCTCATCATGTACGTTGGCCGCGTAGGCCCCACCACCTTCGTGGCGGCACTGGCCGCCCGGACTATTAGCCTGCGCTACCGCTACCCAGAAGAAAGGCCGTTCATTGGCTAACATGTTCAGCGCCCTGCGGCGTGAGAAGTCTTCCATCAATATTCCGCCGGTCGTCGTCATTGGCATGGGGCGGTTCGGTTCTTCCCTGGCCCGTGAATTGATGGAGCATGGCGTGGAGGTTCTTGGCATCGATGCCGAGGAGAAGCACGTGCGCGAGCACGCCGCGTACCTCACCGAGGCCGTGACCGCGGATACGACCGACGCCGAGGCCCTCCGCCAGCTGGGCGTTGATGAAGTGGAACGCGTGGTCGTGGCCATCGGCTCCGATTTGGAAGATTCCATCCTCACCGCCTCGAACTTGGTGGAACTGGGGGTAGGCGATATCTGGGCCAAGGCAGATTCGGATGCGCACGCCCGTATCCTGCGCCAATTGGGAGTGCACCACGTGATCCGCCCAGAGCGCGATACGGGCCGCCGCGTGGCGCACCTGTTGGGCGGGCGCTTCGAGGACTTTGCGGAGATCGCCACCGACTATGGTGTGACGGCGATGACCCCGCCGGCGTCGATAAGCAAGCGTCCGCTCAACCTGCACCAGGTGTGGGAAGAGCACAACGTTCAGCTCATCTCACGCTGTGAGGGGCCTGGCCAGTGGCGCCCGCTTGTCGACGGCACCGAGCTCACCCACCGCGACCTCATCGTCGTCGCCGGTAGCCCAGCGGATCTTGAGGCCTTCTCGCAGTCCTAAGCGCGGTGCTTGGGGTGCCTCGCACTGTGGAGCGAGGAGCGGGGCGCTACAGTGGCGCGTATGACGAAAGCACGTTTCCCGGGCTCGGTGTATGGAACAGGGGAGGAACCCGACCCGCGCTTCAGCATGGCTAATGAGCGCACCTTTTTGGCGTGGATCCGCACGTCGTTGGCCTTTATCGCCGGTGGTGTGGCTCTGGAGACCTTCGAGCTGCCGCTGAACACCACGCTGACTCGCGTCGTTTCCGTCATCATGCTGATCGTGGCCATAATCCTGCCGGCGGTGGCATGGTTTCACTGGGGTGCTTCGGAACGAGCGATGCGCCATGGGCGTCCGCTCCCGGCTAGCCCAGCGTTGGCGTTGATTGTTGGTGTGGTGATCATCATCGGCCTGATGATTCTGGTGGGCGAGCTGCTAGCGTGAGCGAGCTTTTTGATCCCGGCCTCCAACCCGAGCGCACCCGCTTAGCCTGGCAGCGCACGGGGCTCGCAGGTCTTGTTGCTGGTTTGCTCGTCGTGCGTTCCATTGCGCCATGGGCCGCCCTGATTGTTGGGGTAGTGGTGGCCGTGGTGCTGTGGTTGGCCACCGCCAAGCTTCGCCATGTTGACGAGATCCTGGCTCGGACCGAATCACCTGCCCTGCCCGGAGCTCCGGCGCTTGCCGCCGTTGCGCTGGGGACGATGCTCCTCGGGGCAGTTGCCTTTGCCGCTATCTGGTAGAGCCAAACCCCCAGACCTCGATCCCGCAACCCCCTGGTGGGTGGTGGGCGTCGGCAAGCGCTTGGCGACGCCCACCTGCAGGTTGCGGGATCGAGGTCTGGGGATCTGGGGGAGGGGAATTGGCTGCGGACTGCCCACACATTGGTGAGCATTCTTTGCAGCTAATCTGCAAAAGATTTTGCTAACAGGGGTGAATCTGTGGCCTTAGTGGGGGTAATGAGGCGAAAGTGTTTGTTGGCTGTCTGTGGTCTCGATAGCCTGAACGTGTAGGCCCATTCAGTGATTTCAGTAACTCTCTCAACTGAATGGGGGCTGGTTAACCAGGAAAAGGAGGGGGCAGATGACTACCCCGCAAACTCACGTCTCAACCGCACACACGGAGGGTGAAGACGACCGCGGCGTCGATACACGCGAATGGCGGCGCATGGCCATTGGCCTTATCGTCGGACTCGTCCTCGCCGCACTTGTGTGGTTTCTCTTCCCTAGTAACGCCGTCGACACGGTGTTGCAATCACCCGGCGCCAAGGATGATGTTGAATACACCCAGAGTGCGCTGCGTGCCGTGGCGGCCGTGACCATTCTCATGGGCGTGTGGTGGATGACGGAGGCCATCCCGCTGGCCGCTACCGCGCTCTTGCCCTTGGTCATCTTCCCGCTGGCGGGCGTAGGGGCCATCAAGGAAGTCGGCGCGCCGTATGCGTCCGCGACCATCTTCCTGTTCATGGGTGGCTTCCTCATCGCACTGTCCCTGCAGCGTTGGAACCTTCACCGCCGCCTCGCGCTGTACGTGGTGAAGTTGATCGGTACCTCGCCGAAGCGCCTGATTTTGGGCTTCATGCTCGCTACTGGCTTCTTGTCCATGTGGGTGTCTAACACCGCAACCGCTGTGGTCATGCTGCCGATTGGCACCTCGGTGCTGGCGCTGACCGCGGAGACCGTCGGCGGCTGGGATAAGCAGAAGAAGTTCGCCACCGCTCTCATGCTGGGTATCGCATACTCTGCATCTATCGGTTCGCTGGGAACCCTTATTGGTACTCCGCCGAATGCCTTCCTCAATGCTTACATGGCAGACACCTGGGACGTGACCCTGGGCTTTGGTCGCTGGATGGCCGTTGGTGTGCCGCTGGCTGCAATCTTCTTGATCATCGCATGGCTTTTGCTCATCACCGTCTTCAAGCCGGAGATGACCGAAATTCCGGGCGGTCGCGAGCTTATCGACGATGAAATTAAGGCCCTCGGCCCCTGGACCCGTCCCCAGATCATGACGGGCATTATCTTCTTGTTCGCTGCGGCGGCGTGGGTGACCCTGCCGCTCGTGCTCAAGGAATTCGAGAACTACGACGATGCCATCGTGGGCATCGCGGCCGGCATCCTGCTGTTCATCCTGCCTGCGGATAACCAGCGCCGCATTCGCCTTCTAGACTGGGAGACCGCCAACGAGATGCCGTGGGACGTGCTCCTTCTTTTCGGCGGTGGCCTGTCGCTGTCGGCCATGTTCAACAAGTCCGGTCTGTCCCTGTGGATTGGTGAGATGGCCAAGGGACTCAGTGTCCTACCAACTGTTCTCATCGTTGCCGCAGTGGCCGCTCTCGTGCTCTTCCTGACGGAGATCACCTCCAACACTGCGACCGCCGCGACCTTCATCCCGATCATGGGCGGTGTTGCCGTGGGTGTTGGCCTGACTGCGGAGGGTGACATCAACGTTCTGCTGCTCACCATCCCGGTGGCGCTGGCTGCAACCTGTGCGTTCATGCTCCCGGTTGCTACTCCGCCGAACGCCATCGCGTACGGCTCCGGCTACGTCAAGATTGGTGAGATGATCAAGGGTGGTCTGGGCCTCAACATCCTGGGCATCTTCCTCATCACCCTGACCGTCTATCTGTTGGCTGTGCCCATCTTCGGCCTGGCGGTCTAGTTTCTGGTAGTTCTGTCCCTGGCGCCGAAGCGATGACTCGGTGCCGGGGACAGAGTGCGTTTTAAGCTCAAGGCTCCTGCCGGTTAGGTGAACAGTGGGTAAAGTGGAAGCTCGAAACTCAAGGTGAAAAAATGGTCGTGAACTGCTGATTTGTTAGTTTTTCAGACCGTAGGTATAGTTATTCCTCGTTGCACAGCAGAGCACACGCACTGCTTACCAACGGACTGCGCCCGTAGCTCAACGGATAGAGCATCTGACTACGGATCAGAAGGTTGGGGGTTCGAATCCCTCCGGGCGCACCACCTAAACCCCCAGGTCAAACGGTACAAACGCCGGATAGCCTGGGGGTTTATTTGCGTTTTAGTCGCCTAAAAGTAGGCCCGAGTAATCCCAGGTAAACCGAGGTGGGTGCAAACGCGGTGCAAACAGATTGCAAACACCGATCCTTCACCTGGGGCTATACTTTGGCCCATGATTCAAGCGATTCTCTCCGCTATTCTGCTTTTCATTTCCTCTCTCTTTTCGTTTGCTGGCTCCTCGGAGCTGCCGGGGAGCTCGGGCATAGCGGGAGCTGGATCCTCACAGCGCAACATCGTTACTCAAACGCCCGCAGGCCTGGTCACTGCCAATGCGCAGCAGTTGGAGTTTGTGGTGAATGCCGAGTGGAAGTCCGCACAGCAGCCGGATTCCTTCTACGTGGACTTTTGGGACCAGTACTTGGAGTTCTCCTGCGATAATGCCGGTTTCCATTTTGAGAGTAACGAGGCTAGTGAGATAGATATCACGTGGGATTTGATGTCGGACAATATCTGCTTTGGCCCGCAATCGGACGGGGCTCTCATTGGCTTTCTTCAAAGACCAGTAACGGTGATGGTGGACCCCGATGCCTCCGCAACCCCTGAGCGCATTTACCTCGTGCGCGATGAGAAATCCATCGCCCTTAGCCGCTGAGACGCATATCACGCAGAGCTGAGTGAAACGCAGAGCTGAAAACGAACACAAATTAGAAGACCGGCCAGAGCCACTGGTCGGTCTTTCAACGTTTTCAACTGCAAGGAGATGAATAGGTGTCAGCGCGCGCCCGAATAGTGGGCCTTGATATTGCTCGTTCCTTGGCCATCATCGGGATGATTATTCTGCACATGGCCAACCTGGTGTGGAGCACCAAAGTGGTGCTCTCTGGGCTGCCGGCGGCGGGGTTCGCCATCATTGCAGGTACCACGATGATGATTCTTGCTCGCGACTACTCGCTGCGGGTCTTCCTCAAGCTGGTTGCCCGCGGTATGATAGTCATGCTCATCGGTGTGGCCTTGCTACCTGTGGGTGGTGAGATTCAGGTCGTTCTCGTGGTGATGGGCGCGGCAATGGCTCTTACCGCTTGGGTCCCACCGCTGGCTACCGTGTGGAAGGTTCTGCTCTTCGCGCTGGCCACCGCGGGCGCCACGGTGCTCTACGCGCCGTACACCCTCCCGCAGGTCTACCCCCTCGTGGCGTTCTTGGCGTACATGGTGGCAGGCATGCTGCTTTACGACGTCTACCTCACCCGCCCCACCCGCACCCAGATCGTCACGACCGCGGTGGCTGCCGTTGTCACCGGTATTGGCCTGTGGCAGCGCTTCAACCCGGATATCCCCGGCTGGCTGCGCTTTACCGGGCATACGGGTGTGCTTGGTGAAATCCTTCTCTCCGTGGCAGTCACCGCGGTGGTGCTGCACCTGTGTTTGATCATCGGCCGTCAGCTGCCGCGCTTGACCTTCCCCTTCGCGGCATTGGGCTCGATGTCGTTGACCATCTATATCCTGCATATTCTCACCGCACGCTACTGGCAAGCACACGTCTCACTGCACAACACCATGGCAGCAGCAGGCTTTGTGCTCGCGTTCCTTCTGTTGAGCGCGCTGTGGAAGAAGTTCTGTGGAAAGGGTCCGGCCGAGAGGGTCGTGTCTTGGGCAATCAAGGAGGTGGCCGCGTAATGGTGGCACGAAAGATAACTGCTGTCCTGGCCAGCTCTCTGGTCGTGGGGCTAGGCGCTGCGCCGGCCATGGCCTTGGAGTTTGCGCAGCCCGCTCCCCAGTCGGAGGAAAGCGCTGCCGTGGCTGCGCTGCGCATGGGCAAGATCGGAAGCTTCGGTGATTGCACCGGCACGCTGGTGGCTGAGCAGTGGGTGCTGACCGCCCGCCACTGCTTGGAGTCCGTCAACAACGAGGGCTCGCAGGCACGTTTTGGCCAGGGCAAGGACACCCGTGTCTATGACGTGGACTCCTGGGCTGTTTCGCCGACTATCGACGCCGGCCTCATGCACCTGACCGAGCCCGTCAAGGGCGTTAAGCCCGCCAAGCTCGCGGACGCTGTTCCTACCGCTGGTGAGAAAGGCCACTTCTACGGCTGGAGCAGCAGCTCCCGCATGGCCCGCAAAGGCCAGCTGCCGATGGCTGAGATGGAAGTAGGCGAACTCCTGTCGGGTGGCACCCCACCGGCAAGCCCAGACGAGTCTGGCGAGAAGATGACGCCGGTGGCGCCGGGCGATTCCGGGGCCATGGCTCCTGGCGACATGGCTGTGCCTGCCCCCGGCGGAATGGTCGCTCCCGCCCCCGACGCATCCGACGCGCCCCAGGTGATGGAAGGCGGCGACATGCCAGAGATCGCCGTTGGACCCGACGGCGCGGAAAGTATCCCGGCCGGTGAACTCGGGGGAGTAGGCCCGATGATTGCCGCTGCCATCATGGACGTGAAGTCCCTTAATGGTGAGGGCATGCAAGGCGGCGACTCAGGTGGTCCGTTCTTTGTCAACGGTCGCCTCGTCGGCGTGGCCACGGCTGGAACGTCGAACGCGGATCCGGATCTGCCTTCCCCGACCGCGGCGATTACGTCGGTGGTCGAGGTCCGCGATTGGATCGAGGACGTCACCAGCGGCCGCGATACCGACGGCGTCCTCAACGCCGATAACTCCCCGGCACCACCGACAACGATGCAGGTCAGCGCCCCGGTTGCATGGCCAGCGGGCGTTGCTTCGGTAGTAGGACTTATCGCCATAGCCATCATCTCGCGCCTGCTCAACCGCAAGTCTGTCGCCGCGCGGAGTACCAACTAGGCTGAATCTCCATGAAGGAGAAACTCGTTCCGTGTCTGATTGCCGGTGCCATCCTCGGCGTGGTCTTGTGGTTGGCCTCCGGCATGCTGTGGTTGTTGCCGGTGGGCCTAGCGGCAGGCCTGGCCGGCTATCCGCTGCTCGGCATCACCCGCGATGAGTCCCAAGCTCGCAAACGTCGCGACGACACCTTCCGCGACTAAGCGTCCCACGCCGCCACCGCACTTCGCCGCCCGACGCCCCATGCCACCTCACTACGCCGCTTCACAGCCCGCCGCCACCGCGCACACTCCTCCACGGTCGGTCGCTAGATGGCACCCCACAAAAGGCATCCGCTAGAAGGCATCTTTGGGGCTGAAAACGCCATCTGCACGCCCCAAAAGGCGTTTTCAGGCGAGAAAACGCCTTTTGACAGACGCCATCTGCAAGATGCCTTTTGCTATCTGCCCCATGCCCAGCAGCACGCAAAAGGCTTCACTCAGAAGTCTCCAGTCAAAAGGTTCCCTTGGGGGCAAGTAAACCATCTTTAACCCGGTAGAAGGTTCGTTTGGGGGCAAACAAACCTTGTGACGAGAACCATGTGTGGGAGCCCGTTGAAAACCGCCTGCCTAGGGTAAAGGTCAGGCCTAGAAGGCCACCGCCGGTTAGAAAATCTCGATGCGCCCGCCCAAAGACTCCGTCTGGCGCAGCTGCGCCACCCAGTTCGGCGCACCCGGGTGCAAACGCAGAACCGGGCGGGACGAGATCTTCACCGGGGAGACCGATTCCTTCCGGGCACCGGATCGAGCTTCGATGCGGGTACGGGCGCGGAAGCCAGCGTCGGCAAGCGCGGCGATGGAAGGCTGCTCCGAGGCCAGCGAGTCGCGCGCATCCTGCAGCAACTCGAGGGCCTCGTCGAGGGCCTGGATCAGCGCCGTCGAGTTGGTCTCGCACATCTGGCGCACCAGGTCCGGGCGTGTTCCTGCCACGCGGGTTCCGTCCTTGAAGGAGCCAGCCGCCAGGGACTGTGCCAGAATGCCGCCATTATCGCCGACCACCGCGAGGGTCTCCGCCAGCACGTGTGGCAGGTGTGAAATGCGGGCGACCGCGGCATCGTGATTTGCCACGCGTACCGGAACCGCTTCCGCGTGAACCATCTGGGTCATGCGGACAACGTCGGCAAAGATGTTCTCCCACTCGGCGGGGATGCGCTCGCCGCGTGCGTCGCACTCGGCGGCGTAGTCGTAGGTGATAACCCAAGCAGCGCGGTTGAATAGCCCGGTGTGGGAGTTCTCCCAACCGGACTTGGAGGTGCCGGCCATGGGGTGGCCGCCCACGTAGCGTGACTCCATGTTGCGCTCCACGATGAGCTGGCGAACCTCGGCCTTGACCGAGACGACATCCGTCAGCCCGCAGCTCGGGGCGTGTTCCTGAATGGCGTCGAGGACCGAGGCAACCGCATCCATGGGCACCGCGATGACGATGAGCGCATTGTCCTCCTCGGCGCGGCGCAGGATAGCCGGCAGATCATCGGTGACGTCATAGCCCTGCTTAATGGCCGTTCGCGCACCAGAAGTCGAGTGGTTATAGCCGTACACGGAATGGCGTGCAGCAGCTAGGTCTCGCAGGAGGGAACCTCCAATGAGACCGAGGCCGATAATGCAGACGGGGCGTTGAACATCTTGAGAACTCACGGTGACAATTGTCGCACAATCCGACTAATCTGACGAGGTATGAGCCACGACGATCTGTCCTTTGCTATCACCGTCACCAGCGCCGAAGGCGCGTGGGTGATTCGCCCCTTCAAGGATGACTTCACCGACGTCAACACCTCCATCAAGGCGGTGCGCAACCTGCGTTCGGAGGGAGCGGCATTTGCGCTGTTGTGCGTGGAGGATGATTATTTCGTCGTCGTGCGCCCGGTGCCGGGGGATGTGCGCATGCTGCTTTCCGACGCCACCTATGCCTCCGAAGACGATTTCGCCGCGGATTTCCTGGACCTGCGCGATATCGATATCCCGGATTTGGACGAAGACGAGTGGGAGGACGCCGACCCGTACGGTGACGGTGACTTCGACATCTTCGCGGACCTCGGCCTCGATGAGGACCAGGTGGGCTACATCATCGATAACGATGAGGACTGGCCTTCCGATATGCTCCTGCGCATCGCCGGCGAGCTGGGCTTTGGTGATGAGCTGGAGGATTTCATCGACGGCCTCGACTCGGATGATTCTTAAACCAGCGGCGGGGCTGGTCCGCGCGGAGTCTCGCATGCGTCGCGCCCTGGAGGTCGCACGCACCACGTCGGCGGGGGATATCCCGGTAGGAGCCGTGCTGTACGACGCCTCCGGTAAAGAACTCGCCACCGGCGTTAACCGCCGCGAACAGCTGAATGACCCCACCGCGCACGCAGAGGTGGAAGCCATCCGTCAGGCGGTGCGCGTGCATGGCGATGGCTGGCGGCTGGAAGGCTGCGAGCTGGTCGTCACCTTGGAGCCCTGCGCGATGTGCGCTGGTGCGATTCAGGCTTCCCGGGTGTCTTCGGTGGTCTTTGGTGCCTTTGAGCCGAAGATGGGGGCGTGCGGTTCGCTGGTGGAGGTATTGCGCGCCCCTGGCGCCCTGCACGTACCGGAGGTACGCGGTGGAGTACTGGAGGAAGAGTGCGCGGAGCTGCTCACAGGCTTCTTCGGGGGTCTGCGCGGAAGCAGCGAGTAGCCCTGAGTTGGGACGTGGTCTCGGATCCACCTTCCGATTCGCGTGTAGGCTGGGTGTCCCACGTGAGAGACGTAGAGAGTAAGGAGAAAACCATGGGTGATTTCGAGAACAAGAAGGACGAGTTTGTTGGCAAGGCTAAGGAAGCCGCTGGCAACGTAAGCGACAACGAGAAGCTGGAGAACGAGGGCAAGGCCGACCAGGTCACCTCCGAGGCCAAGCAGAAGGCTTCCGACGCCGTTGAGGGCGTCAAGGACAAGGCCAACGAGGTCATCGGAAACCTCAAGGACTAATTCCTAGCCTTAAGTAGCTGAATCGCTGTCCCGCCGCCTGGCGTGGGCAGCGATTTTGTCGCTCGGGGTTACTCGACGTAATCTGGAACGCGGTGGCGTGTCCGAGCGGCCGAAGGTGATCGCCTCGAAAGCGATTGTTGGGTAACCCCCAACCGCGGGTTCAAATCCCGCCGCCACCGCCACATCCGGCACTCCAGTTTTAGCTCTGGGGTGCCGGTCTTTTGTGTTTTAAAAGCCAGCCCGCCCTCTATCAACATCTCTTTGGAAATCCAGCGCGGCTTGGCGTGCCTCGGGGTCGTGGTCTTCAGTGCGCTTGTGAATCCGCCGGCTCATCATGCCTGCTGGGATGGCAATGAGGAGGATGGCCGCGACGGCGACAATGACGAAAGTAGACATGGTGGTGCTCCTAGAGTATTTCAGTAATTCCGCATTGTAGCGCTGGCCACGCTCTGGAGGGGTCGTTGAACTCTTACGAGACCGTTAGGGCTTCACAGCCCAACTGGTTAAACTGGTGCACATTCGTGTCCACCACCAAAGCTTCCGCGAGCAATAATCGCGCATGTGAAGGGGAATTTCCGTGGCAAAGCTGCTCTACCACCTAGGCCGCTGGTCTTACATCAATCGATGGAAGGTCATCATCGCCTGGATCTTCATCGTGGCGGCTGCGGGGGGAGCGACCCTCAGCTTGATGAAGCCGATGACCACGGAGTACTCCATCAGTGGCACGCCAGCAATTGACGCCACCCGTCGCGCGGTGGAGCTCTTCCCGGAGAACGGTAATCCGGCCAATGCGCCGTCGGTCAACCTCGTCTTCAAGGCCCCGGAAGGGCAGAAGCTCAGCGATCCGCAGAATAAAGAAGCGGTCGAGGACGTAGTGCGCCACATCGCAGAGGGCCTGGATATACCGGAGGGCAGCCAGCAGCGCTGGGGTAACCCGCTCGACGTATCGCCAGCACTGCAGCAGCAGGTTATCGAGCAGTTCACCTCCATGGGCTTGCCGGAGGAGACCGCACGGGCGGATGCCGACAACCTGGCCATGGTCAATGCCGATGAGACCATTGCTTATACCACCTTCGACTTCGATGCGGAAAGCCCCTATTCGGTGGACCCCGCGGATAAAGATGTGGTCCATGAGGCCATGGATATCGGCCGTGCGGCGGGTTTGGAAGTAGAGGCCGGCGGCGCGGGCTTCGGTGATGAAATCCAGGTCAACTCGATTTCTGAGGTCATCGGCCTGGCCGTGGCATTTATCGTCCTCATTATTACCTTCGGTTCCTTGGCCTCCGCGGGTATGCCGCTTATCTCCGCGGTTGTGGGCGTGGGCCTGGGCGCGATGGGCGTCATGATTGCTACCCACTGGATTGAGCTCAACAACCTCACCCCGGTGTTGGCCGTCATGATTGGCCTGGCCGTGGGCATCGACTATGCGCTGTTCATCATGTCGCGTTACCGGCAGGAGCGTTCCCGCATGGACGGGCCAGATGCCGCCGGCATGGCCGTTGGCACGGCGGGATCCTCCGTGGTCTTTGCCGGCGCGACGGTCTTCATCGCGCTCTTTGCGCTGCTCGTGGCGCGTATTAGCTTCCTTACCGCCATGGGCCTGGCCGCTGCGGGCACGGTCTTCATGGCCGTGCTTGTGGCGCTGACCTTGGTGCCCGCGATGCTGGGTCTGCTCGGTGATAAAGCCTTCGCCGGGCGCATCCCCGGCGTGGCCGGAAATCCGACGAAGCGCCGACCGCGCCGCACGAAGCCAACGATGGGTAACCGTTGGGTGCGCACGGTGCAGCGTGTCCCCGGTGTTGTTATGGCCTTGGTGGTGCTCGGCCTCGGTGCTTTGACCGCCCCGGTTCTGCACATGGAGCTGGCGCTTCCGGCGGATACCACGTCTAATCCGGATACCACCCAGCGCAAGGCGGCGGACCTCCTGTCCGAAGGCTTCGGCCCCGGCATCAACGGCCCCTTCCTGGTGATCGTGGATGGCGCTAACGCCAACCCGGATTCCGCGGCGCTGCAGCCCTATATCCAGGGCCAGGAGGGCGAAGAGGACGAGCAGAAGAAGGCCGCGCTGTCCTCCTTTATGTATTCCGTGCAGCGCCTGAACCAAGTGGGCGGGGTCAAGCACGCCCAGCTGGTGGGTGTGAGCCAGGATATGAAGGCAGCACAGATCATGGTCAGCCCCACCACAGCGCCGACGGATGAGGCCACGGTTGGCACCGCCTCCGCTTTGCGCACCGCCAGTGCGGAGCTGGAGGATGCCACCGGTGCCGAGATCGGAATGACTGGTCTGACCGCGGTGCAGCTCGACATCACCGAGCGCCTTGAGGGTGCCATGGGGCCATACCTTGCCATCGTGGTAGGCCTGGCCATCTTCCTGCTGTTGGCGGTGTTCCGTTCCATCTTGGTCCCATTGGTGGCGGGCTTAGGCTTCCTGCTTTCCGTCGGCGGTGCCTTCGGCCTGACCGTGCTGGTGTGGCAGGACGGTCTCACCGGCCTGGTGCCCGCGCCGGGCCCGCTGATTTCCTTCATGCCCATCTTCCTCATCGGCGTGACCTTCGGCCTAGCCATGGACTATCAGGTCTTCCTGGTCACCCGCATGCGCGAGCACTTCTCCCGCTTCCCGCAGGGCAGCGGTGGGAAGTACAGCAAGTACAACGCCAACGATGAGGCCACCATCGCCGGCTTTACCGCCGGTGCCCGCGTGGTCACCGCCGCGGCCATCATCATGATTTCCGTCTTCGTGGCCTTTATCAGCCAGCCGCTGCCCTTCATCCAGATCTTCGGCTTCGCGCTGGCGGCGGGCGTGCTTTTCGACGCCTTCCTAGTCCGCATGTCGCTTGTCCCCGCCACCATGTTCCTCATGGGGCACACCACCTGGTGGATGCCGAAGTGGCTGGACAAGCTGATCCCACAGCTCGACATCGAGGGCACGGCGTTGGAAGAAGAATGGGAGCGCAAACACGCGGCAGCATCCCGTGAAGCAGAGGATAAGGCAGCGCAGCCCGTAGAATAGTTCCCTATGACTCACCCTAAGCCGCAGCTTGAGACCGACCTTTCCTTCGACGTGAAGAAGGAGCTGGATTTAAGCGGTCCAGCACAACCGGGAAAGCACGGCCGCACCGGTGTTATCCATACCCCGCACGGTGATATCCAGACCCCGGCCTTCATCCCGGTGGCCACCAAGGCCACGGTGAAGACGCTGACCCCGGAGCAGATTCGCTTGACCGGAGCCCAGGCTATCTTGTCCAATGCCTATCACCTCTACCTGCAGCCGGGCCACGACATCGTGGACGAGGCCGGTGGCGTGGCTGCCTTCGAGAATTGGCATGGGCCGACGTATACCGACTCAGGCGGATTCCAGGTCATGTCCCTCGGCGTGGGTTTCAAAAAGGTCCTCGCCATGGACGTGGCGGACCTAACGGACTCCGATATCCGTGCGGCCAAGAAGGAGCGTATGGCGCAGGTCGATGAGGATGGCGTGGATTTTAAGTCCATCATCGACGGCTCCACGCACCGCTTCACCCCAGAGGTCTCCATGCAGATCCAGCATGGTTTGGGTGCGGACATCATGTTTGCCTTCGACGAGCTCACCACCCTGGTGGATACCCGCACCTACCAGGAGGAATCCGTGGAGCGCACGCGCCGCTGGGCGCAGCGCTGCTTGGATGAGCACGACCGCCTTACCCTCGCCCGTGGCCCGCAGAAACCCCGCCAATCCCTGTGGGGCGTGGTGCAGGGCGCGCAATACGAGGACCTGCGCCGACAGGCCGCGCGCGGGCTGGTGGAGCTTTCCGATCGCGCTGAGGCGAATGGCCGGCGCGGTTTCGGTGGCTTCGGCATCGGTGGCGCATTGGAGAAGGAGAACCTGGGCACGATTGTGGGCTGGGTATGCGATGAGTTGCCCGTCGATAAGCCCCGGCACCTGCTGGGTATCTCTGAACCGGATGACATCTTTACCGCCGTTGAGGCTGGTGCCGATACTTTCGACTGCGTGGCGCCGACCCGCCTGGCGCGCCGCGGTGGCGTCTACACCCTTGATGGCCGCATGAACCTCACCAATGCACGCTTCAAGCGTGACTTTGCTGGTGTGGATGAGGAATTTGGCGGCTACGTCTCGGAGAATTACTCCCGCGCCTACCTCCACCACCTGCTCAAAGCCAAGGAATTCCTGGCTGGCACGCTGTGCACTATCCACAACCTGGAGTTCATGATCCGCCTGGTAGATAACATTCGGGAGTCCATCGACGGCGGCTATTACGAGGCTTATCGCGATGAATTCCTGGGGCGCTATTACGCCAAGTGACCGGTGACGATGACGTTGTACTCCAAGTCTGATGTGCCGTCCACCGCACACGCAATGAGCACGATACGCCCGGGGACCTCGGTATTCATCAGGTCGGCGTCGCTGCCCAGCTGCTCCTTATCAACCAGGAAGGCGTTATCCACGATCCACTCGCGCCCGGCACCACCTTCAGAGGTCATGCGGATGTGGGAGCCGTTGAGGATGGGCGTCGCAAAGCGCTGCACCTGCGCCCCGTCGAGGCCCTCCACGGTGGTGGGGTTGTTCAGATCAACGTCGGCGGTGACCACTTCGGAGAAGGGGTTGAATACCAGTTTCTGCTGGCCCCAGGCATGGCCCAACACGTAGGTGGTGCCCTGCTCCGCCGTGGCGGGTGACTCACCCCAGTCCTGGACCCAGCGCACCATGGTCTCTTGCGGTCCGGCGGGGTTGAGGGGCACGACGAAGGGCATTGAATCATAGGTCGCGCCCGTGATGGTGGCTGGGCCGTCCATCTCAAACGTGCCGGTCAGTGCTGGTGCCGGGCCCTCATTGAGCGGGGGAGGGGTGGGCGCTGCGCTTGGCGACGCCTCACTACTCACCGTCGTCGTTTCCGGTGCCGCGTCGCTCGTCGTTTCGGGCGACGGGTCTTCTTCCGTACCCGAGCATGCAGCAATACTCAGAGCCGTGGCCAGGCCAAGGATAGGGAGGAGTGAAGTTCGTCGATGCTTATGCATCGTAGATGTCCTTCCGGTGGCCAATAGCGAATACCTCAATCGTTACTTTCTGGTCGTGGATGTACGCCAGAATGCGGTAAGAACCGACCCGATAGCGCCATTCGCCTGAACGGTTTGAAGTCAATCCTTTTCCGAGAGCTCGAGGGTCTTCGCAGCCTTCGAGGTTCTTTTGGATCCACGTCACGATGATTCGCGCATCGAATCGGTCAAACTTCTTTAGCTGTTTGCGGGCTTTCGACGTGAATTCGACGTGATATGAAGTAATTCTCTCCGGCATCTTTAGAGATCCTCGAGGACCTCATTAAGGCTAAACCGTTCGCCAGAATCCTCTGCCATTGCTGCGCGCAGTTCCTGAAGGTCGTAGTAGTCTTCGACCCGTTCTAAAAGCGCTGCTCGGGCAAAATCAGATATTGTACGGCCTTCAAATGTGGCTAGATTTCGAACGAGTTCAGCGTCGTTATCATCCATGCGAATTGTCAAAGTAGCCATATTTCCTCCTTAACCATCGTGAATACATTGTATTCAATGGGGAGAGTAAAGGGAAGAGAGAAATAGTCCCCCTCAGCACAGTGTGTGCCAAGGGGGTGAAAATTCGGGACGGGTAGCTGTTGCTGTTACTGAGGCTGTGTTGCCGTAGAGGTTTCGGCCTCGTCGATAGGTGCGTAATCCTCGCGGCGCTTGACCCAGGAGATAACCAGCGTGGTTAGCGGAAGCATGATGACCTCGCAGGCGGTCTTCCAGAGGAAGCCCACGATGACGTAGTTCAGGAAGCCACTGAAGGAATCGATGCCGATGACCGGTGCTGCGATGGCGCAGAACAGCAGGGTATCGCCGAATTCGCCGACGACGGTGGAAGCAACAAGGCGGGCGATGAGACCCTTCTCGCCTGAGCGGGCCTTCATCTTGACCAAGGTGAAGGAGTTGAGCAGCTGGCCCACGACGTAGCCGACGAGGGAAGCCAGCAGGATTTGCGGGACGAGGCCCAGCGTGGCGGCGAAGGCTTCCTGACCTTCGTAGAAATCAGCCGCGGGCAGCCAAATTGCAATATAAAAGGAAACTGCGGCCAGAAGCGCCATGGCGAAACCGATATAAACGGCGCGGCGGGTGGACTTGAAGCCATAGCACTCAGAGAGAACATCGCCCACGATATAGGCGATGGGGAAGAGGAAGAAGGCGCCATCGGTGATGAGTGGGCCGAGCTGGACGCCCTTCGTGGCGTTGATGTTCGAAATGAGGAAGGTAACGACGAACACCGCGACCAGCCACGGGTACAAGGTGGAATGTACCGGGATGAATCGGATGCTCTCGCCACCGTTTGTGGTGGTTGCGGTTGCCGATTGAGTTGTCATGGAACAGCATTTTTCCACGAAACTGGGGGAAGCAGAAATGGGGAGTTTCATTCGGTTCACGCGGGGAGCACTCCCTCACCCGGCTGCTTCCTGAGAAAAGGCAGCGGAACTGGCAGTTTCGGGGGTGGACTTGCGGCACTGTGCCCATAAAGATCTTTGAAGTGGGCAGAAAAAACGCCTCTAGTATGGCATTCTTTTGCTTGCAACGTTTTCGTATTCCCTGAACGTTTCCTGTCTATTGTGTGCACGGTGCGCGCTCGAAGTGATTCGGGCGCGTTCGAATTTCGAAGGCCGTGAAAGACACGTCGTGTCAGGGGATGCGGCTACCTTGGTTTCTAGTCCTTAGAGCTGTCCGGCTGATCTTCTACCTTCCGCGTCGCTAGATGGGGGGAGGCACCAGGTTCGCCGGTGGCCCAACTTCGTATTAGGGAAGGTCATCGATATGACGTTTGGTTCCCCAGGCTCGTCACCACAGTTTGGCGGGCGTCCGCCGCAAGGAGCTGATCAACCAGGTGGAGGTTCCGGGTTCGGTGCGCCCAGTGGGTCTGGGGGCTTCGGTGGCTTTGGAGCCCCCAATCCGGCCCAGAACCCCGCGCAGAAGCCTTCCCCCGGTGCTGATTTTGGCCAGGGCTCTGGTTTCGGTTCTGCCCCCAATCCGGCGAGCCCTGCGGGGAATAACCCAGGTTCGAGTGCAGGCGGCTCCTTTGGCGCGCCGGGCTCGTCTGATGGTTTCGGTGAATCCTCGCCCGCACCGGATTACCGCCGTCAGGTGACTGCACCGACCAGCCCAACGAAGGGGCCATGGCCGCTGCTCATCGCCGCTGGCGTTTCTGCGGTTATCGCGCTGATCCTGTTGGTGATCGCGCCGCTCATCGCTTCGCCGACACAGACTGTGTTCTTTGTCCTGGCTATCGGTGGATGGCTGCTGGCCGGAATCGTGTCCTTTATTCTCTTGGGCCTGTACACGCTGAAGAACACGCAGCGTCAAGCCGAGACCTTTTATGTTGAGGACACCACGCAAACCTTGCTCTACCGCATCATCATGGGTGGAAGTTTTGTTCTTGTCATTATTGCTGCGGTGGAAATCGCCTTCTACGTAGGAAAGGCGGTTGGCGCCTAATGAAGAAGTTCACTCGAGTTCTTGCCCTATCCGCGGCGATGGCAATCGCTGGCTTCGGTGGCAGCCTGGGAGCGGTAGCGCAGGACGCTCCGCCGCCACCTCCGGAAGCTCCTGAAGCCCCAGAAGCTCAGCCGGAAGAACGCCCTGAGGGAATCGGTTCCGAATCCTCGCTCTCAGAAGTCTCACAAAAGAACTTGTCTGATTTCGGCTCCTGTATTGCCAGCGAGAAATCTGCAGACCTGCTTTTCGTTCTTGACCAATCAGCGTCGTTGGTGGGGTATGAGGGCTCGCAGCCGACGGATGCCGATGCCTTCCGCGTTGATGCCACGGCGGACATCGTAAAGCAGCTGGCCAACCTCGGTGAAGACAATGGCGCAGACATCAACGTGAAACTCGCCGGCTTTGGTTCTGACTATTACAGCGATCCGGCCGAGTACGGTGGATGGACCAACGTCTCCGGTAACGGCGATGCCCTGCAGGGGGAATTGGACAAGTTCCGCAAGGAGGACCGCGTAGCGGACCTCGAAACCAACTACGGCGCGGCCTACAAAGGCGCGTTGAAGGAACTGGCTTCTCACCAAGGCAGTAGCTGCCGCGGCATCGTGTTCTTTACCGATGGCAAGTACTACACGGATGCCGAAGCCAACGATCTCCAGGGTGCGCAGGACAAGCTGTGTGAGGTCAATTCCTCTGTCACCGCGTTCCGCAACTCCAATATTCGCCTCTTCAACGTGGGCCTCGTTCCGGCTGCGGAAGCCCAAGATCAGGTTCGCCAGCTCACCCGCATGGCGGAGGGCGAAGACTGCGGTCAGGGTGCCCCGAACGGTGCATTCTTTGACGCGGGTGAGGACCCAGCAGCGCTGTTCGCGGCTTTCCGTAACCTCATCCCCACCTCAGGTGGTGTGACCAAGGACGGCAACTTCAAGGACCAGTTTGATTTCGTCCTTGATAACTCCGTGTCCCCTGTGCGCTTGTCGGCGGTGCCGAAGAATTCGGTGGATGAAGGCGAGCTCATCCCAACGTTGACTGGTCCCGATGGCGAAACCGTGGAGCTCAAGCCGGATACCACCAGCGTCGCCGGTGCGAAGGTTTCTGTCACGGAGAACAACAAGCTGCCGGGCATGGTTGATATCGCCATGGAAAAGGACGGCGATGCCTGGGCAGGCGCGTGGACTTTTGGTTACAAGGTGGCTGAGGGCACGGAAGGCGAGTACCTCGCATCCGTCGTCATGGTGCCGGGCCTCAACCTAGACCTCAAGACCGAAGATGGGGCCAAGGTAGAAGGCGGCATCAACTCTGACCAGATCCTGAAGGGACAGTTGGTCGATGGCAAGGGCGAGCCGCGTGCACTAGAGGGTGAGGGAACCCTGTATGCGGAGTTCGTACCAGAGGACGGCTCCCCGGTCACCCTCGTGGAGAATGCGCCGATCACTGATGGGCAGCAGGTAGATATTCCGCTGGAGAAGGTGGAAAACGCAGCATCCGGTCAGTTGCTCACCCGCGTGGAGATCACCACTAAGGACACCGGTGAGCGTCCGGGCTCGAAGCTGGATCCCATCAATGCAGAAACGCCGTTGACCGTTACCCCGGTCAATATGCCGACGGTGGGCTCGGCGCAGACGATCACCATGACGGAGAAAGAGATTACCGTCGACGTTCCCGTGACCGGCCCCGGCAAGGTGTGGGTAGCGGACCAGACCATGGATTCTGAGGGCGGAATGCTTCCCGCAGGAGTTCCTTCCGTTGCGGTGAGTTCCAAGCACAACTCGGAAGATTCCGCGCTCGAGCTTTCCAAGGATGAGAAGGCGACCATCCCGGTAACCCTCAGCGTGGAAGAGATGGCGGATGGCCCGCTGCGCGTGGAGCCGGTCATTAACCTGCAATCTGCTGAAGACAACCAGCAAATGGAGCTGCCGTTGACGCTGCAGGGTTCCATGACCGCACCATTGAGCAAGTCTGCTTTTGGCTTTTCCTTTGTCCTGGCGGTACTGCTAGCACTGCTGATTCCGCTGGCCATCCTGTACTTCATGAAGTGGTTTAGCGGCCGCATTCCGGAAAAGCCCCGCATGTTTGCGAAGACCATCCCGGTACGCCGTGATGGTGCGAACCTCGTGCGTACCGATAACGGCCGCCCGTTCGCGGTGTCCAAGGAAGAGTTCCAAGGTGCCGTTCCGGTGGAAGCCTCTGCACGTTCTGCCCGCTTGGGCAGCAATGATGCCAAGGTAAAGATGGGACTGAGCCCCTTCACTGCCGCCCACGTGGAGGTCCAGCGCGATGGCACTATCTCCGGCAAGGGCAAGAAGTCCGGTTACCGGGCAGTGTTGCCGCTTGCGGTGCAGAACACGTGGTTCTTCATCGGTAACAAGAAGGACCGCGATTCTGGCGAGATTGTCATGACCATCGATACGTTGGCACAGGCCAGCGCATACGACGAGATGTCGAAGGAGATCAGCCGCCAGGCCCTGCAACTCTTTGACCAAGTCGAATTCCCAGCCGAAAAGGCTGAGAAGGCACAGACGCCGCCGCAGGCAGGCCAACCGGGGCAGCCGGTCCAGCAGAACCAGCCCGGCTCCCAGCCGCCGAGCGGTCCGCCGCCGCAACGTGGACCGCAGCAGGGCGCTCCCCACCCGGGTGGGCGCCAGCAGGCGCCGCAACCTGGCGGTTTCGGCCAGTCCCAGCCTTCCGGACCGTCACCTCAGAACCAGCCAGGTCGCGCTGAAGAGCCGGGACGCCCCGGCTTCGGCGGAGCACCACACTTTGGTGGTGGATCTGGTTTCGGCGGCGGCCCGAGCTTTGGCCAACCGGGCCAGCAGCGCCCAGACAATCCTGGTAACCCTGGTAATAACGGCGGCTGGCCCCCAGCCCCGGGATTTGGCTCCCAGGGTTAAGCCGGCAGAGCAGCACACAACAGACATAAACAGCACAGAAGCGAACCTCCCCTTCGAAAGGTAGTTAAAGATGAAGAAGTTCCTCGTCGTCGGTTGCGGTGGCTCCGGCGCCAAGACACTGGCGTTCATGATGGACCAGCTCAAGGCCGAGCTGCGAAGCATCGACCCGGACATGACCGAGTTGCCCAAGGCCTGGCAGTTCGTCAACATCGATGTGCCGCTCGAGGAGGAGGCAGGCCCGCAGAAGCTGCCGAATGTTACCCAGAATGGCGGCCACTACGTGGGCATTGGTGCTCGCCAGAACTACAACACCTTCGATGAGGGCGTGTCCAGCATCCTGGGCCGTGCCGGCAAGCTCGGTGAGATCGCAACGTGGGCCACCCGCAACCCCTCTACCAATGACGTGAAGCTGGCTGATGGCGCCGGCCAGTACCGCGCGATTGGCCGTATGCTGACCCTGCCGAATCTCAAGAAGATCCGCCAGTCGCTCAAGGAAGCGGTGGATGAGATGTTCACGCAGGAGGCAATCCAGGAGCTCAACCGCCTCAACTACAAGCAGACCAAGCTGGACACCGATACCGGTGATTCCCAGCCGGTTGTCCTCGTTGTCTCCTCCATGGCAGGTGGCGCGGGCGCCTCGATGTTCTTGGATGTGTGCCGTGTACTCACCACTATTCCGAACGTGAACCCGCAGGGCACCCTCATCTTCATGTACACCCCGGAAATCTTCGCCGATAACAAGGCGGATGACATGGCCGGCGCGTGGCCGAACTCGCTGGCTATGTTCGGTGAGGTTGTCGCCGCACAGATGGGTAATGCGTATGATCACGACCGCGCTATCTTTGAGGCCTTCGACATGGGAACCCCGCCGGAGGGGCAGACCTTCGGCCGTATTTTCCCCATTGGTTCCAAGATGGGCACCACCAGCGCTCGCTTCGGCGATGGTTCCGCCATGTCCATCTACCGCGGCTTGGGCCGCGCGTTGGCGGGGCTGATGGCTTCCACCAAGGCCAGCGATAACCTCGTGTCCTACGCGCTGACTAACACCCCGGCCGGTGATGGCGGCCGCCGTTTCTTCGGTTGGGATCGCCCGGACGGCACGCCGTGGGGGCGCCTGCCCTGGGGTTCGCTGGGTTATGCCCAGGTTTCGATGGGCCGTGACCGCTTTGCCGAATACTCTTCCCAGCGCCTTGCCCGCAGCGCCTTCGAGCGCCTCTTCAACGGCCACCTCGATCCGCAGAACCCCGAGGCCGGCGAGATGCAGATTGCGAAGAAGTTGGAGGAGCGCCTGCCTAGCGCCTTTAGCTCTATGACGCTTGATCCTTCCTGGGCACAGGGCGGACAGATCGATAGCGGTAGCGTCTGGAACTGGCTCAACAGTGTGTTCGGTGGCCAAGCCCAGCAAGCCGCGGACAGCGCCGCGAAGCACCTGCAGAACTTCATTCCGGTGGGCCAGGGCCGCAACGTCAACGAATGGCGCGAAGAGTTTGAGGGCAACATGGCCGATCCCCGCAATGAGCAGGCCATCGCATCGGTTCTGAACAATGCTGCGTATGACATTGTTTACCGCTACGCCAACTTCTTCAGCGATGGTGTCCTCGCCACCGTGGAGTCGGAGCTGGCTGCGGTGGGCGTGCCCTATGTGCGCGAGATGCTCTCCAAGATCACGGATGTGCTCACCAACTCTGACCGTCTCCTGCCGTGCCTGTCTGAGTACTCTGGCTACTACCAGAACACCCGCGTGTTGGCGAAGCCGGAAGGCGCGGATCCAATCCTCAGCCCGCTGACTGGCAAGGGCCAGATGACGGACCCGACTCCTACGGTTAATGCTCTGATGGGTCTGTACTTCAACCAGTTCTACAGCTACGCCCTTATGGCCATTGCGCACCTGCTCAAGGATGTCCTGCAGGACTATGCCGATGAGAACCTCTTCCACCTTAAGCGCGAGCTGGGGGATGCCCACGCGGTGTTGGAGAAGGCCGTGTCAAAGCGCCCGGAGACCAACAAGTTGGCCGACGTCCGCACAGACGAGGTCAACTCGTGGCCAACAGAGCTCGATGAGGTCGTGGAAACCCGCTTCAAGGGTGCCGAGAACGAGATCATGCTGACTGATGTCAACACCTTCATCTCAGACTACCGGGACCAGATGCTGCGTACCATCCAGGGCCAGCAGTCCACCTCGGATGTCACCAACTACGAGCAGGCTTATCCCTTTGCGGTGCGTGCGGTCATCCGCGGTGAATGGGAGTCGCTCGATGCGGCCCAGGCGCCGAATGACACCCTGGCCCCGCAGAAGCGTACCAACGATGCCTACTCCAACCGTGCTGGTTGGGTGTCCAAGTACCTCTCGCGCCATCCGCAAAGTGGTGAGTCCCGCGAATCGCAGCGCGCGCACTACCACGCTAAGATCCGCCCGACTGATCTGCTGGAGCGCTCGCGCCAGTGGATTAACCGCCGTGATTATGAGTTCCAGAAGTTCAACTCGGTGGATCTGCGCCGCTACCTCACTCTTACCCCGGACATCAACGAGGTCGAGCACGCTGAGCGCCAGCGCCGCTTCATCGAGGCTTTCCAGCTGGCCCTGAGCTATGCCCGCCCGTTGGCTGCTGTTAACGACGACATGGTTCAGCGCATCCACGGCAAGTCCGTGCAGTACACCTACTCCTTCTCCGATATCCCATTTGCGGAGCTTGGCTCCGCAGAAACTGGCATTGCCTCCCAGCTGGAGTCGGTGCTCAGCCGCCCGGAGATTGACGGGCCTTCCACGGTGGCTCTGCGCAACTCGCTAAACATGTCGGATCACGTTCAGCACATCGAGATCTTCGGTTCCTACCCCAACTACTCGCCGATCGTCTTCTCTTCGATGTTCAACTACATCGCCAAGGACATCGAGAAGCAGGACAATTTCGATGGTTCCTGGTGGTCGGAGCGCCGCACCCGTCCGCTGCCGGCAGCCCTGCCGCTGACGAAGACGGAGCGTCAGGCCATGGTGGCGGGCTGGATCATCGGACGCATTACCGGCCGCGTCTACATTTCCAACGCCGATGCAGCCAATGCGGCAGCCCACATTTTCGATGACACGGATGGTGGCGTGAACGGCTGGGTTGATTTCCCGGATCCGCTGCTTATCTCGCCGCGCCGCATGATCAAGAAGTCCGACTGGATGCCTTCGGTTCTGGAGTCCATCTTCATCGCCTACGCGAAGGTGCAGGAAACCGGGCGCTACGGATTCGCTTCCTCGCTCTACCCATACCAGCTGTTGCGCGGGCTTTTCGACGACGGCCTGGACTTCGCCCATTCCGGTGCATCCACGCACCCGGTGGTTCACCGCCTCGCGCAGTTCTTGGCATCCGGTGAAGCTCCGAACCGCGGAGTCATGGGTACCTCCATCCAGGACCGCTACGAATCCTTCGTGGAGGAGCTGGATAAGTTCACCCGCGGTGCGGACCACTTCGTGCCGGGCCACACCAATTCCTTGCCGGGACAGGGACGGAAGGAAAAGCCCTTTGCGGAGGTACGCTCTCGCGAGGTCGCATCGCATACGCCGTACTACCGTGACTTGGCGCTGGACGTCATCGAGGTGGTCCCGGTCATCCGCAATTACCTGAACCAGGCCAAGACTGTGGCGGAGAATCCCGTCGCCCAGCCTGCCCCGCAGGTGCGTAGCTCCGATTCCGGCTTTGGCCAGGACGTCGCACCGGAATTCAACCTCAACGACCTGGATGACACCTTCTAATGACGAACGTAATCTTTTTCGGACACGGCGCCACGGCGGATGATATCCGCTCGCGCCTGAGCGATTTGCGTGCGGTTGGCCTCCTGCAGGACTTCCTCTGGATTGACTATGCCCACCCCACCAACGGGGCCGTTGTGCGCTCCTTCACGGAGGAGGGCACGGCGCGCTTGTCGACGCTCGACGATGCCCTCCGCAGCTTCAGCGGGGACGTCCTCCTCGCCACCATTGACCCGATGGATGCTCAGCAACCGCAGGACGTCGCCAAGCTCACGGAGTGGGTCGGGGCCGTCGATCAGCGCCTGATTCAAGCCTCCAACCTGCGCGTGCGTTTGCTGCTCTCCGCCCTGCCGCGTGAGAGCGTGGACATCGCTCCGCTGCAGGGCTGGAGTAACCTCGTGCTCTCCCCGGAGGAGGGTGGAACCCCGGCCTCCTCGCGTATTCGCCCCATCAAGCGCACTGCCAACGGTTTCGAGCTTGCACAGTTTGCAGCCCCAGCCGTAGCCAGCATCTTCGGTTTGTGGCGCGGCATGCCCGAGCCGGCAGTGCTGGACCCGGATACGCATCGCGTCATCGAGACCGGTGACCGGCAGCGCTTCCGTTTGGTGCGTGCCTTCCACCGCACCATCGATGCCGGTGATATTGAGGACAAGGTCAGGAAGGCCGTCTTCGATCCCGGCCAGCGCCTACCGCAGCCGCAGGTCAATAACATTTCTCGCGCCGTGCACTACGCCAATCCGGAGCAGCTGACGGATCAGTGCGCCCAGATGTTCATCAACCAGGAGATTTCCCCGTTGGTGAGCGCTCCGACCGCTTATGAGGAGCTGCAGTCCCACAAAGTCAGCGGCTGGGCGGCGTTGAAGGATAACCTGCGTTTGTACTGGTCCACCGTGGTGGGCAAGCCGCAGGATTGGGTCGAGGGCCAGCGCGGTGCAATGAACAAGAACGCGGCTACCTTCCTGCAGAAGATGCTCTACGGTGCGGACTCCAGCGTGGAGGTCGTCTTGGCCGGGCACTCCGGTAAGGGCAGCGGTGCGACGAGCGTCGACGAGCTGCGCCAAGCCAGTGAGCACACCATGCGAGTTGCCCGCGAGCAGCAGTTCTCCTTGGGCCAGGAGCCGCAACTCTCGCGCACGTGGGAGGCCTATCACGATTATGCGCTGGGGCTTGTCGATGGATCCTGGCGCGACAGCATCGACACCAAGGGGCTGCGCAATAACCAGGGCAACATGTACATCGTGCAATACGGTGGCCAGTCCGTGCAGGATGTCAGCGCTTCTTTCGAGGGCTTCCATCCGCTCATGACCAGCACTCTGGGCTATACGCACGAGTCCCAAGCAACCGTCGCGCCTTTCGATCCGGTGGGTGCCGAGCGCTTCGCCGCCGATATTGAGTACACCAGCCAGCAGACCCGCAATGAAGCTGTCAGCCGCAAGAAGCACGAGTTTGCTTCGTGGCGAGCAAAGAACAGCACCACCTTCGCGTGGAAGGTGGGCCAGGGCCTGTGGGAGAAGCTGGGGCACGCCCAGCAGAAGTACCGCGACGCACACGCCAAGGCACGTGAACTGCAAGAGTTGGCCAACAGCTTCCAAGCGCGTGACTTCAACGCGGAGAACAAAGCGCTGACCCGAAAGCTGCGCACGATGTGGATTGTGTTCTTCGTAGTGCTTGCTCTGATGACCTACATGGTGGCCGGCCGCTACAACCCGGACTTGCCGTTGGGTGAGTACCTGCAGTGGTTCGACTGGCCGTGGTACGTCGTGGGCATCATCCTGGCTGTTCTTCTTTTCCTTGTGTGTTCTTGGGCGGTCTTTACCAAGGCTCAGCGTGAGATCTTTGACTACGTGCAGCGCCGCAAGCTGTTGAACCGCAACCAAGAGATCGCCGCGCAGAATCTGGCGACGGCCTCGGCCGAGATCTCGCGTATCTCTAATGCCTATAACCAGTTCCTGAGCTGGTCGGCATTGCTGGGCCGCGCTATCTACGCGCCCTTTGGGCGCAAGGAGACGTCGAGCGATCACCTGCGGACGCCGCAGTCGGGCCTTCCGGAGAACGCTCGCATTGCTCAGGCCGTGCTCAACCGCGATGATGCCGTGCGCATGACGGATGAAATCCGCTCCCACATTTTCCAGACGGAGTGGGCACACCGCTCGCTCAAGTCCCTCCTCGATGACATGAATGACACCTTTGAGCGCAACCGCACTGGCCACTCGGCCGTGGCGCTCAATGAGATGTGGGGCATGGCTGGCCTCGGCTCCAGCACTGCGTTAGATAACCTATCGCGCAGCCTTGACCACCCTTATATGCAGGACCGCGACCTCAAGCAACAGGAATGGCAGAAGGTCATTACGGATCCACGCATGGCCCGCAGCTTGCAGCAATACCTCAGTCGCGTGACCTTCCGCGAGGAAGGCGGCAGCCGCGTTCAGAGCACCGCCGAGTTCCTCGACGGCATGAACCAGGAAAAGGGTGCTCTTCAGGCCTTTAGCCCCAATGCGCTGACCAATGCGGGCGGCGCTGAAGGATATACCGAAATCGACGGCTCGCGCACCCGCATCGTGGAGGTGGACAGCCAGACCGCACTGACCAGTCAGCTCTCACGTTCTGTGACCGTGGTGCAGTACGGAAGGATCACTGATTTCAAGTACCTGATCCCGGATGCGGCGTCTGGTGCTCCGTCCTTTAAGGATTCCTCGGACTTCTCCTTGGATGATCTGGATGACATGGACCACATGGGCTTCAAGTCGCCGGGGCAGAGCAATAGCGAAAGCCCGACTACGCAGCCGACGTTTGGCCGGCCGGAAGCGCCGGACCTCTCAGACCTCGACGAAACTTTCTGACGAGACCTTCTTAAGGAACGTTGATGACACACAATCAGAAACCTTCGATTGCGGATGTGCCGCTGAGTGAGCTTAAGTCCCTGCACCAGCTCAAGCGCGTAAACGCCGATGATGTGCGTGCAGCTGTATCAGCGCCGTTTAGGCAGTTCGCCGAGCAGATTGCCGCCGCGTATAACGGCGAAGCGGTCGAGCACCCGGAGCTGAGCGCGCAGGCGCGCAATGCTGCGGTGGACCAGGAACGTGCTGCGCAGGAGCGCGCGGCACAAGAGAGGGCAGCGCAAGAACGTGCCGCGCAAGAACGCGCGGCACAGGAGCGCGCAGAACGCGAGCGCGCCGCACAGGCTGAAGCGCAGGCCCGCCAACGCGAGCAAGCACAGCGTGCCGCTGCAGCCGCCGGTGTAGCGCAGACAGGTTCCGCGGCTCAACCCCAACCGGCGCAAGCAGCGGCACAGCCGCACGATTTCTTCGCCGAGTGGGAGGCACTGCAGGCAGAGGAAGAGCAAAAGACTCAGGTTAACGAAGAGGACTACATCACCATCCCTGGTTTCGGGATTAAGGCGGAGTACCAGTTTCGCCAGGACCCGAACTGGGAAGCCCCCGGCATCGAGTTTGAAGTCGAGGTGCCGCAAGAGGCGGCGCTGGAGCAGGAATCTCAAGAAGAGCCTGGCTACGGCATAGAGCCAGAACCGGAGCCGGAGGATTCCGATCAGCGCCATCCGGTGCGCCTGTGGTGGCCGGAGCTCGAGCACGCGCCGGATGAGGTGGTGTTCTACCGAGTCGTCGCCGATGACGCAGAGATGGTGGCGTCCCCGGATGCCGGTGACACCCTCGTCTACACGAAGGGAACCGCCTACCGTGAACACGAGCCGGGCGAGACAGGCTTGCGCCACTACGCGGTATGGGCTTATAAGGGCCGCGACCTTCGTGAGCTTGTCAACAGCCAGCCGGTATTCATGGGAGACACGGGCGTGGTCTTCCCGCCGGTGAACGTTCAGGTGTCCACCATCAAGGGCGCCATTCAGGTGTCTTGGGACCTGCTGCCGGGGCACTCGAGCGCCATGGTTTATGCCTGCCGCGATAGCGAGAAGGAAAAGCTGTCCCCGCGCTTCGAACAAGACGTGGACAGCAGCGGGCGCAAGGCGACTATTCCGGTGCAAGAGACCGGACAGACCGTCGTCATCTCCTTGCTGGGCCAGGCGGAGTTCCACGGCGCTACTGAGCAAAGCCAAGACGAAGTCGCAGTCCAGCGCTCCGTGAAGCTCGCCAGCGAGCTGGAGAAGCTGGAGCTCTCCCGTTGCGAGCGCCGCAGCGAATACGGACAGGACACCATCGAGGTGGATTGGTACTCGCCCAAGACCGGCGAGGTAAAGATTTATCTCACGCCCACCGCCCCGCAGGCGGACCTGCGCACGTCCGCAGTGCCGAAGACCTACGTCGAAAGCGCACTGTCGAGTGCTATCAGTGAGACCCGCGGTGTGTCCGAACCGGGCTCCTTCCAAACCACCACGGTGCCGTGGCCGCCAGATTGGTACGAGGTTTACATCACCCCAGTGAACTTCAACGATGCTGATGCCTGGGTAGGTGAATCCAAGGTGCTGCAGCGCGTGCAGTCCATTGAGGATGACCAGTTCCGGCTCATTGAGCGCGTGGACAGCCAGCTCATTACCTTCGATTGGCCGAAGGGTGCAACGGCGGTGGAGTACTCCACCAACCGCGAGCACGATCAGATCCGCGAAGAGGACTACGACCTCCAGGGAGGCATCCGCCTGCACCTCGATCAGCACGGTGATACCGTGCGGCTGAAGCCTTATGCGGTCTTCGCAGGCAAGCGCACCGAGGGCAATGAGCGCGTGATCCAGTACGAAGGTCTGCGCCCAGTGACCTATGACTTTGAGGTCGATTCCTCCCAAGGCCAAGCCAGGGTGTTCCTCTGGAGCTTGGGCAACGGCGATAAGCGCCAGTTCTCCTGCCAGGTGGTCTACCGAGCTGACCGCCTGCCGCTTTTCCCCGAAGACGGCGAGGCGCTCGGCATTGTGGAGACCAATCTGCAGAGCACCACGCACGTGGCTCATGGCTTGGGCCCGATGCGCGGGCAGCACCCAGATTTCACGGTGGCATTAGGCGAGCGCATTCAGCGCGGCGGCTTCATCCGCCTGTTCGCCGTCGAGGGCTTTGATAGCCAGGTTGATACCTCGTTCGACAGCTTCGGTGGTGATGATGCCTTCAGTGGTTTCTCGGAAAGCTACAGCGATGCTTCCTCGACGCTGAGCGCATCAGATAAAGCTGTGGTGGTAGAAGGCGATGTGTCCTACCGACTGGGGCTGTACCCACCCATGCAGAATCAGGCTCCGAACTATGAGGCGCAGTATGAGCAGCAGAACTACGACCAGCAGAACTACGGGCAGGATTATTCGCAGGATCAGTACTTTCAAGGAGGCCAGTAGTTATGGGCGGCGCCTTTAGCTATGCATCATTTTCCCGTGCCAATGGCCGCGCCGGTGGCTGGGGTGTAGGCCAGAAGGCCGGTGATATCACCCAAGAAGAGTTGGCTGAGCTCGTGTCCTTCGTGCCGACCTCTCTCAACAACGGCACGACGATCCCGGATTTCCCCTCTGCCCAGCAGCGCGCGGAACTGGTTCGCCGTACTGCGGTCTTTGCGCTCACCCCTGAGGCGGAAAAGTGGGTCACCATGGTATCCGTCCCCGCGGGCCTGGATGCGACCGGCCGCGGCGGCAACGTCTTTACCTACACCTCGATTTCGCGCACGGGAACCCCGCCGGCACCGGCGACGGTCCTGTTTTCTCCTGACATCCCAGCACCTTTTTCCATCTACGAGGTGGATAAGGTGCAGATTCCGGAAAAGATCTCAGCGCGCGGACCGTTGCACTCGGACGTGTTGTTGGAAGAGTTTTTGGATGGCGAATTCCGCTACCCAGAGAAGCTTCCCGCACCGTTCAAGGCGGTAGCCCCGAACCCGAATCCGAGCTTCAACCGTGCGCTGGTTTCTGCCATGGCCACAGTGTTGAATTCCCGCAACGGCCTGGTCATCCTCGTGGCCCCTGATAACCAGGCAGCGCTGTGGATTGCTGCCACCGCCCGCGAGGTGGGGGAGGATGGTTTCGGCTTCTCCACTTTTGAAAAAGCCGCCGCCATCAATGAGTTCCCGCTGAGCACCTCCACCATGCTCGTGGTGCCGCCGAGCGAGAAGCAGCGTCTCGCGGAGACGGCGATCCCCGGCAATCCGGTCGTGTTCGCCCTCGATGAGGCCCTGCCAGACGTCAGCTCCTATGCAGAAAATGCCGCGGAAGAAGCTGAGTCTGCGGCTCCGGAGCCACAGCAAGAGCAGGCCGAGCAGCGCACTGTTTCGACACCCATAGCAGAGGAGAACGCTGCAACGGGTAGCGAACCTGCACAGCGAGACGCGCAGAGCTTTGACGATTCTTGGGGTCAGGACCCAGCTGATTTCGGAGCACCTATCGCAGACTCCTCACCTTTTGCGCTCCCGGGTCATGGACCCGCGGGTACTCCGCCAAATCCCCTCGATGCGCCTGAGCCGAACACGGCGCAGGAGAACCCTTTTGCCACGAAGGCGGAGGCAGCGCCGTCAGCTGGTGCAGACACCGCGCCGGCAACGGCGTCGGGCGGCAACGCCAACGTTCCTGGGCTCAGCGCCGAGGAGTGGCATAGGCTCACGGAATTCGATCCGCGCTGGTGGATCGAGCACCTTGATACCCACCGTGGTCGCTCCATCCAGCTGGCCTACCTCGATAAAAACTCGTTGGGTGAGGGGTTGGACAAGCTGTTGATGTCCGCGATTGTTGCCTCCTGGGTTTTCTACTTCCCGCGGGATTTCAACCTCCTAGCAGAGGATGCCCTGCAGCCCTGGGAGGACCGCGAGCTCGAGCACATCGGATACCTCACCGCTACGCACTTCGCCGGAATCATCGCACTGGATCATTGCGAGCGCTATGCCACGGGGCGCGTCGCCATGTTGCTAGATGGCACGACACAGTTGCTGGCGGAGCGCTCAGCTCCCATGCAGCAACGACCGGGCCCATCGCATTTTGAACCGAACACAGCATGGCAACACCGGGGAGCAGCTCTCGGTGAGCACGGTCGAAACATGGGATTCCACGGAAGGTAAGAGAAGGAAATAAGCGTCATGGCTAAATACACACTGCGGGACGGAGAGTCCCGCCGCATCGGCTCAGACGGCATCCTGCGCGTCGAAGCCTTCGAGATGGGAACCGGCGGCGCCTCCATGGAGCTGGCGATTTTGGGAGAAGGCGTTGATGCCGTGCGCGTCCACGACCTCTCCATCATGGTGCACTCCCTGCCCGAGCGCGCCACCATCGTCGTGCGCCCGAAGCGGAATGGGACCTTCGGCCTGCGCAGCGAGGTCCGCCTGACGGTGAGCAACTCGAGTGATTCGGTGACGTTCCCGCGTGTGCTTATCGACGCCGCCGAGGACTCCGCCGAACGCCTCGCCGAGGTCACCCCGGAATCCGGCAGCTACCACTTAGAAGCATTCGGCACGACCGAAGGCGCCGGAATCACCGATTCCGCCCGCGAGGTGCGCTCCAAGATGCGCCGCGCGGAGCTGGATGTCGCAGGCCTTGACAATGTCACCGTGGTCGTCGATGGTTCCGCCTCCATGCAGATCAATGTCACACCGAAGATCGTCGAGGCGACCGCCAAATATATCGATGCGCTCTCGGATGCCTTCCGGCACTTCCGCGCCACTGATGGGCAGGACAGCATCGAGACCCATAAGGTGGATGAGCTAACCCGTTTCATCGCGGACGTCATTGATAGTGGAGCGGAGCGTGTAGGTCAGCGGCCGTGGCGCTTGCCGACTCTCACCTCCACGTCCTCGCTGGTCATCTACGTCACCGATTCTCCCGTGACTTCCATGCTGGAAACCCAGGTGCCCACCGTCGTGCTCATCACGAGCGCTATCGGACGCCAGGAGCTGGAGCTCGCGCGAATCAACGGAACCCCGGCTCATGTGGCGTACGCGGTGATCGACGGGGACGTCGTCAAGCAGCTCGAATCCGGCGCGAACACGGAGCTTTCGGAATTGACTGACCGCGTCACTGCCATGCTGAAAGAGAGGAACTAATGAGCCAGGCACGTTGCCCGTGGACCTTTAAACCGCTCGAGGATGGTGTGACGGTAAGCCCATACACCAACCGGGAGCTGCCGCAGGGATGGACCGACGCCGTGACACATTGCGTGGCCATGGCCGGCGCGCGTAACTCCGGTAAGTCGCTCTACACCGCGGTGATGATCAAGCAGCTCAAGCAGCTGGCGCACAAGCACAACCGCTCCGTCCAAGCGGCGGATGAATCCACGCGCGAGCGCTACGCCGAGGTTTATGAGAAGCCGCTCTTTGAGGAGATGCGTGCCATGGACCCCACGCCAAGTGCGGTGGCTACCGACGCCTACCAGCGCGACCCACTGATTTTTGAGCTCGGTAAGTGGCCTGATGAACAGGGACACGAGCGCATGAATTACTTGGTCTTCCGCGACGTGGCGGGCGAAGACTTGGAGAACCCGCCAGAGAACGAAGCTGACCGCGAGAACCTCGCTTTCTTCTCCCACGCGGATTTGGTGATTTTCCTCTTTGACCCGCTGCGTGTGCAGCAAATTCAGGACTTTATCCACGGTCTGATTCCCAATATTGGTGAGCTCGGTGCGGATTCCCTGCGGGTTCTGGACAACCTGCTGGCGCTGCTCGATACGGATACCCCGCCGCCACTGGCCGTGACCATCTCGAAGTTCGACACGGTGCAGAAACTTGAGCAGGTGGATGACGTGCGTTGGAAGAAACTCATGGCCAACCGCGGCTCCGCTTTCCGCCGGGATACCGGGTGGAACTTCCGCGATTCGGACCGCTGGATGGTCCACCTTGAAGCCGAATCGCTGTTGCGCTTCTTGGGTGCTAATGACCTCATCAACAAGATCTATTCGGCAGCTCCGCGCGGCGGTAGCTTCTTCGTGGTCTCCGCGTTGGGTGAGGCCCCGACGGGCCGCCAGCTAGCCCGCAGCGGCATTGCGCCCTACCGCGTTCTGGATCCCATTCGTTGGTTGCTGAGCCAACGCGGCGTCTTTGCGCAGGATGTGTCATGACTTTCGGTAGCCCACAACCCCCAGGAACCCCGCCGACAGGCTCGCCTGCCGCGCCCGCACCGGACTATCGCTACGGTGCAGTCACCGATTCTGTCCGTCAGACCCGCCGTGCCGCCGATATGAAGGCGCAATGGGCACCGTGGCCGTTGAAGATTGCAGCGGTACTGGAGGTCTTCATCACGAGCTACGCGGTATACAACATCTGCCGGCTCATCGCCTTTGAAAACAGCCCGGCGGCGGTAAGCCGCACGGACCAGCTCTCCACTGAGCTCGGCGTGTTACTTGCCGTACTGGTTCTCTTGGTGTGTGCCCTCACCACCTATGTGCTGCACGCGCAGCAGTCCGCGCGGATTGCGCTGACCGTTATCAGCGCCATCGTGGTGCTGCTCATTCCGGCGAGTTCGGTCATGCCCGCGTCCATCGCATCGGCGGTGGTCATTGTGCTGCTGTGGCTGCCTGCGAACCGGCAGTGGTTCGGCGGCCAAGCGTGACAAGCCTAGGCCCCGTGCACCGCGGGGCTTAGGCCTTCTTGCGCAGCTCCTCGAGAGCGCGCACATTATTGGCCTTGGCAAAGAGGTTGAACGCAAGGTGGTACATCTTGCGCGCGCGGTCTGTTGCGTCGGCGGAAGAGTAGCGATCACCTAAAAGTTCGGCGACCTCCGCCATGGCGTTTTGCTCCGACGGCGTCGTGGCTTCGGCGACAGAGTGCCGGTCCAAGAAATCGAGCAAAACCTGGGTGGATTTAAACATGTCCTGCGCCTGCAAGCGGAGGCTTTCGGAATACAGGACGGTCCACTTGGCGGATACGGGAAGGCTCTGGAGCTTGAGCGAATCCACGTAGCGCGAGGCCAAGATGTCATAGGCCTCCTCTGGATCGCTGTGGCGAACATCGAGGGCCACGGTCTTGAGCAAAGCATGGAGCTCGCCATCGAGGTCTCCGCAGCGTTGGAACTCGCGGGCAGCAGCGGCAAAGCAGGCCACGCGCTGCTCTAAGTCTGAAGAAGAGTGCTGTGCAGCATCGCTATAGAAGCGGGCTAGCATCACTGCGGGGAGCTGCTGGTACTCCTCGTCCGCCCGTGCGTTGGAGAGGATGGTGAAAGATTGCGTAGCCACGCGCTCGCAGTCGGCGGCAGAATTAGATGCCCACAGCGCGCCCACGGCGGACTCGAGGATGGTGCGGAGGATGTCACCCATCGTGGCCCCTGCGCCGTCGAAATCTCCTCCAGTGACGGCGTCGTTGATAGCCACGAATTCAGCAGCGTGTCCTTTCACTGCACTCGCTTCACCGCTCTTGGCAGATTCTAGGCGCTCTTGGAGCACGGCCAGTGATACATTGCTGTCGGTGCTTGAGGTGTTGCTGGCGGAGCCGGAGGACACCTCCGCGCTGGTGGGGGCGGATTCAGAGAAGTCTTTTTGGCTGGCCACGGTGCGCGCTGCGGCAATTTCATTCAACGCCGTGTCGTCGCCAGCTGCAGCGGCCTTGGCTGCGAATTTCTCTGCCGCTTCAGTGTTGTTGTTATCCAGCCATGCGCGGGCCACGCGGGTATAGCCGGTAGCCACGAGCGCAGGCTGTCCGGTCAGCGCGCCCAGTGAGGCAATGGTGAGAGAATCGTCGATGTTCTCGATGGTGCCGGCAGCCACGCGAAGGGTTTCGCGGGCTTCTAGGTACTGGGCGGCGGGGACGGCGTCCTCCACGCTGCCCAAGAACCTGTCATCTGCGAGTACTCGGTTGATCTGCTCATCAATGTGGGCGGATTCATCGGTGGGGAGAGAAACCCCCGGCGCCTGGGCCCGCGCGAAGGCGAGCATCTTCTCGGCGTCGGCAGAATCAAGCAGGGGATACGTCGCATCAGAAGCCATGGGGGAGATTCTAGTAGAGGACCCCGACGCGCGCGGGACTCCTCGTAGACTGGTTGCCATGGATTTTCTCAGCCCCGCTGGGCGCTATGCCCCGAGCCCGTCCGGAGATCTGCATCTGGGTAACCTGCGCACGGCGTTGCTGGCTTGGCTCTACGCCCGAAGCAGTGGGCGCCGCTTCCTTGTTCGCGTAGAAGACATTGACACGCAGCGCTCCTCCCGGGAGTCGGCACAACGCCAGTTGGAGGACCTTGCCGCGCTCGGCCTGGACTGGGACGGGGAAGTCATCTACCAGCAGGATCGCTATGCGGCTTATGAGGCGGCGCTGGCGCAGCTTCCTACCTTTGAGTGTTACTGCTCGCGCAAAGATATCCAGGAAGCTTCCCGTGCGCCGCATACTATTCCTGGGCAGTATCCGGGAACGTGCCGCGATCTCAGTGACGCCGGGCGCAAGGCCAAACGCGCCGAGCTCGCCGCCCAGAACCGCGTGCCCGCCATACGCTTGCGTGTTGACGTCTCCTCCTTCACCATCCATGACGCCTTCGCCGGCGAGTACACCGGGGAGGTGGATGACTTCATCTTGCGCCGTGGCGGCCAGCCCCCGGCGGATCCGAGCCAGGGTATGGACTGGGCCTATAACTTGGCGGTCGTCGTTGACGATGCCTTCCAAGGTGTCGATCAGATCGTGCGCGGCGATGACTTGCTGTCTTCCGCCCCGCGTCAGGCCTACCTGGCGCACAAGCTGGGCTATCCGGAGCCGGAGTTCGTTCATGTCCCGCTCGTGCTGAATTCGGACAACGTCCGCCTGTCCAAGCGCGATGGGGCAGTAACTCTCCGCCAGTTACTCGCGGATCCGGGGCGAGAGATGGGCGATGTGCTTCGCCTACTCGCCCGCTCGCTGGGATATGACACCGAAGGGATTAACACCGCCGCGGACCTCCTCGAACGCTTTATCCCCGATAAGCTTTCACGGGAGCCCTTTGTCTGGGATGGAACGGTGTAGAACGGAGCAGCATGGAAGCCTTTGAGTACGCCCATCTGGAAGACGGTCTGGACTACCTCTATGACTTCTTCGAAGAGGACTTGGAGGAGCGCGTGCGCGCCGGGCGTGAGCTGCTGCCGGCGGGCATGGAAGACATCCTGGGGGATAGCACACTGGATGACTACGTGTGGCTCTGGATCAAAGAACCTGGGCCCAACGGTTTCCGCCAGTACCTGCGCGATGGCGGCTATGGCGAGGCCGAGGTGAAAGAGGCCTTCCTGCTTGCCCGCACCGAGTGGGGCATGAACACCCCGCCACACGTGGAGTGGCTCAAGGAAGACGGCTACGAGGCTCCCGAGTTCGATTAATAGCGTTTGGGGTGGATGGCACGGCTAGCAGCCGGGCTGCAAAGAAACCAAAGTACTGAAACCTTATGCGAAGCATCGCATGTAATCACCTGGGGTTTTCCGTTTGGGGTCCAGCAAATGGTGCCTTTACTTTGGTTCCTTTGCCCGGGCGGCTTAAGGGTTAAGGGTCTGCAGTGCTAAATGCGAGAAATCCCGGACCTCTTAGCGTGATGCTGTGAAGCCCGGGATTTCCCAGTGGCGGAGGATAGGGGATTTGAACCCCTGAGGGATGTGACTCCCGCACGCGTTCCAGGCGTGTGACATAGGCCGCTAGTCGAATCCTCCGCTGAGAAACATTACATGAGCCCCCTAATGAAGCAAAATCGCCAGGTCAGCGCGAAGAACTTGAGGGTTTAGGGGCGCGAGGTAAGAAGTGCGCTTGGAAGCGGAGCGGGAGCCGGGCGGTGGGGGAGCGGTTTGGCGTCGACAAGCAAGGCACGCTAGGCTAGACCGCAGGATTCCGCGTGGCGTCCATCCTCTGAACTCCCCCAGGGCAGGAATGCAGCAAGGGTCAGGAGGCTCTGGCGGGTGCGCGGGGTCCCCTTTTATTTTGTGTGCTTTAACACGGGGGATGTAACGGGGCGTTAGTATGGTTGCCATATGTCCGCACTACGTCCCGGAAGGAAGACGGATGTCTCTTCTTAATCTTGAAAAGTCCGAGCTTACTGAGCTTGCCGCGCAGGTGCGCAAGGACTACGAGGCCCTCAAGGCTGAGGGTTTGGAACTTGACTTGACCCGAGGAAAGCCGTCTAAGGCTCAGCTTGATCTGTCCAATGATCTGCTCGTCCTGCCGGGCCGCGGCCACTACACTGATGCCGCAGGCAATGACCTGCGTAACTACGGTAACCAGAAGGGCATCAAGGAGCTGCGTGAACTGTGGGGCAAGCTCACCAACATGGATCCGGAGCTCCTCATCGCGGCGGATTCTTCCTCCCTCAACATCATGTATGACCTCATCCTGTGGGCCTACACCTTCGGCACCAACAGCTCTGAGAAGCCGTGGTCCAAGGAAGAGACCATCAAGTGGATCTGCCCCACCCCGGGATATGACCGCCACTTCGCCATCACGGAATCCTTCGGCTTCGAGCTGATTTCGGTGCCGATGGAAGAAGACGGCCCGGACATCGAGGCGGTAGAGGAGCTGGCCAAGGACCCGCAGGTCAAGGGCATGTGGGTAGTGCCGATGTTCTCCAACCCTTCGGGCGCTGTCATCTCTGAAGAGAAGACTCGCCGCCTTGCAGCGATGGAGACCGGTGCACCGGACTTCCGCATCGTGTGGGATAACGCTTATGCCGTGCACACGCTGACCGAGGACTTCCCGGAGGTTCTGCCGATTCTGGAGATTGCAGAGCAGGAAGGTAACCCGGACCGCTTCTGGGCTATGTCCTCGTCGTCGAAGATCACCTTCGCTGGCTCCGGCGTGAGCTTCTTCGGATCCTCCGCGGACAACCTGAAGTGGTACCTGGAACATGCCGGAATCCGCGGCATTGGCCCGAACAAGATTAACCAGCTGGCACACTACGAGTTCTTTGGGTCCGCCGAGGGCGTGCGTGCGGTTATGCGCCGCCACGCTGCGCTGCTGGCGCCGAAGTTCGAAGCGGTTCTGCGCATCCTGGATAAGAACCTCACCCATCACGAAATCGCTGATTGGACCCACCCGGAGGGTGGCTACTTCATCTCCCTGAACGTGCTGGAGGGCACCGCGACCCGCGTGTGGGAGCTGGCCCGCGATGCCGGCATTCTCCTGACCAAGGCTGGCTCGGCCTTCCCCTACGGCAAGGACGAGAAGGACCACAACATTCGCTTGGCCCCGTCCCTGCCGCCGCAGGAAGAGGTTGAGGCAGCAATGGATGGCGTGGCCACCTGTGTGCTGCTCGCCGCACTGGAGAAGCTGGGGGCATAAGGCAATCAACTCTGACGAGACGGCCTACTGGCTCGACCAGATTATTCCCGCTGAACTGGCGTTTAAGAATGTCGAGGGGCAGCGCTTGGGCTTAGCTTCGCTGGAGGGTGAGCAATCTCTTGCGGTCACTTGTGGCTTCGCCGACGTCGATACCGGCTTGGCGCACGCCGAGCAGGGGATCGATGTGCGCTGCGAGCTCCTCACCGTCGCCCGCACCAACCAGGCTGAAGCGGCTGCTGCAGTGAGTGCGGCAGCGGCATTGCTCACAGAGTCCGCAGGCTTGCTGCCCGCGCAGCCAGGTTTGCTCCTGCCCAAACTTTTTGCTGAAGGGGACGAGCGCTTCGCCCACGTGAGCGTGCGTCATGGCATGCTCATCGCCCCGTACCTGTGGGGCGGCCAGACCCCGCAGGTGGCGGAGGAGGGCCGCCTGACACTGGTCTGCCAACTGCTGATGCTGAGCGACGCCGAGTACGCCTACGCCGTCGAGGAAGGCGTGCCGGCGCTGCAGCAGGCGGTGGCGGAGCAAGGCATCGATCTACTGGATTGGCAGCGCTCGGAGTGACGTGTCGGGGCGAGACGCTAGACTGACTAACCGTGGCTCTTTACCGGAAATATCGTCCAGCAACGTTCGCGGAAGTGGTAGGCCAAGAGCAGGTCACCACGCCGTTGTCCGCCGCCCTTGATGCGGGGCGTATTAACCATGCCTACCTCTTTTCCGGCCCGCGTGGCTGCGGAAAGACGTCGTCTGCGCGCATCATGGCCCGCTCGCTGAACTGCGAACAGGGCCCCACCTCCACGCCGTGCGGGGTGTGCGATTCCTGCGTCTCGCTGGCCCCTGGCGGGCCGGGCAACTTGGATGTCACGGAGCTCGATGCCGCTTCCCACAATGGTGTCGAGGACATGCGTGAGC
Source organism: Corynebacterium sp. HMSC066C02 (assembly GCF_001814945.1). Classification (NCBI taxonomy): domain Bacteria; kingdom Bacillati; phylum Actinomycetota; class Actinomycetes; order Mycobacteriales; family Corynebacteriaceae; genus Corynebacterium; species Corynebacterium sp. HMSC066C02. The sequence continues at coordinate 233,613 of NZ_KV818476.1, forward strand.
TGCGTGACCGCGCCTACTACGCGCCGGCGGAGTCGCGCTACCGCATCTTCATCATCGATGAGGCCCACATGATTTCCGCCTCCGGTGCCAATGCTTTGCTCAAGGTGGTGGAGGAGCCACCGGAGCACGTGATCTTTATCTTTGCCACGACGGAGCCGGAAAAGATCATCGGCACCATCCGCTCGCGTACCCACCACTACCCCTTCCGCCTGCTAACCCCGCCGGCGATGAAGGGGCTGTTGGAGCGCACCGTGGCCTCGGAGAACGTCCACGTGGATGACACCGTGTACCCCATGGTCATCCAGGCCGGCGGCGGGTCACCGCGTGACACGTTATCCATCCTGGACCAGCTGTTGGCGGGCGCGGGGCCCGATGGCTTGACCTACGATGTGGCCCGTCCGCTTCTGGGTGTCACGGACGAGGGCCTGCTGGATAACACGGTTGAATCCCTGGCAAACCAGGATAAGGCTGGGCTCTTCCGGCTTGTCGACGATGTCATTGAAGCCGGCCACGATCCCCGTCGTTTTGCTATTGACCTCTTGGATCGTTTGCGGGATTTGATGATCTTGCAGGCCGTGCCATCCGCGTTGGAGGAAGGTTTGGTCTCGGCTCCGACTGACCGCGGGGAAGTACTGACTGCCCAGGCGCAGCGCTTCTCTGGCCCGCAGCTGGCCTACCTGGCGGAAACCGTCAACGAGCGCGTGTCCTCCCTGCGGGGAGCGACGTCCCCACGGCTACTTCTAGAAATTTTGTGTGCGCACCTCATCGTTGGTGCCGCCCCCGCAGCGGCAGCGGCCGGTCAGCTACCCACCGCTGCCCCGCAAGGTGCGGGAGCGCAGCCTTCGGCACCCGCAGGGCAGCCCACCGCGCCTGCACAGCGCCAGCAATCTGCGGTCGCCAGCGCCCAGGATCCCGCGGCCGCCGCTGCGGCGATCATCGCGCAGCGCCGCAGCCGTCAAGCAGCAAAGCAAGAGGCCCAGCAACAGCAACCACTGCAGCAACCGCAGCAGGCCGACAAGGCTCAGGAAGCAGTCCAGCAGGTGCAGCAGCCCCCAGCCCCCGAGGACTCGCAGCCCCAAGTGCCAGAGCGTCCTGCACAGCCGGAGGCGCAGCCTGAGCCGCAGCCAGACCAGGCTAAACAGCGCCAAGAGCCGCCGGAGCGCCAGCAACAGGAACAGCAGCAACAGGAGCAGACGGAACAACAAGAACAGGCTCAAGAACAGCATCCTGAGCCTGAGCAGCCGCACGACCCAGCCGCGGAGATTCGCGGGCGGTGGTCGGACCTGCGCGCCACCATTGGCCGTCGCAACAAGGTCGCTGAAATCATGCTTGCCGAAGCCCGTGTCCTCGGCGTGCGTGATGACACCCTGGTTCTTGGGCACACCACCGGTGCGCTGGCGGAACGCATCAATTCTCCAGGCACCAACGAGGTCATCGTGACCGTCCTTCAGGAGGAGCTCAACCGCACCCTGAAGGTCACGTGTGTCATCGGCACCGACCCGAAGGCCCACGGGTTCACGGTGACTGAGCCAGTTCAACGTACCCAGTGGAACCCCAACCAACCGCCACGTGAGGCCGCCGAGCCCGACGAGGAGGCAGAGAGTCCGGAGACTCAGGACAACGCTACTGATTCGCACTCTTCCGAAACTGCGCCAGCTTCCGCAGCCGCAACAGAATCTGATGAGGTCGACAAGACCAGCGAGCCCGAGGCGAAGGAACGCGGCGACGCTAGCGATGACCCGTGGGGCGCGCCGCGTCGGATCGGGCAGCAGGGGCCGTCGTCTGAAATGACGGCGGATCAGCCCCAGTCTCAGCACGGTGCGCGCGAGGAGGCAGGCACGCGACCGGAAGCTGCCCCGCGCGGGGCAGCAGTGCCCCCAAAGAGGGAGGCCCGTGGCAGCCAATGGCGATCACGCATCGCGCAAGCGAGCCAAGTAGCAGCCCAGCGGGATGAAGAGTTTTCCAAGGTTCCCAAGTTTGGCAACGGCGTTCCGCTGCCGCCGGAGCCGGGCCCGGACGAGGGTGAGTTCGAAGCACCACCGGAGAACTACGGTCCGCCGACAGGGATGGGTGGGGCGCCGGAAAGCGCAGGCCAAGCACCTGTCCCGCCGCAACAGTCTGCGCCTCAACAAGCTCCCGCCTCGCAGCCGGAATACACCCGCGCGGATGAGGAACGCGAGATGATGGAGGCCGCGCAGAACGCCGGCGAGATGGACCACCGCAATGCCACGGAAGTCGCGATGGAGCTTCTCGCACAGGAGTTGGGAGCGCGGCGGCTCTAGCGTGGCATCTGTACACTTGGCCCGTAGTGAAAATAACCGTGTGAAAGGATTTTTAGCATGACTGAGAACGACCCGATGCAGCAGGCAAATGACATGAACGAGATCCTGGCGCAGGCCGCCCGCGTCCAGGCTGAGCTGGAGAAGGCTCAGAAGGAAATCCTGGCCGCCACCGTTGAGGGTAGCGCTGGCAATGGCCTGGTGAAGGTCACCATGACCGGTGGCGCTGAGCTGCAGAGCGTGTCCATTGATAAGTCCGTCGTCGACCCGGAGGATATCGATACCCTTCAGGACCTCATCGTTGGCGCCTTCAAGGAGGCTCACGCTGCTGCTGGCCGCCTGGCCCAGGAGAAGATTGGCCCGCTGTCCCAGGGCATGGGGCAGTCCCAGCAGAACTACGATGGTCCGTCCATCCAGGATGTCTTCGGCGGCAACCAGTAAGTCGCGCGTTAGACTTAAAGGCCGTGATTGCTCTCTTTGTGGAGAGCAGTGCGGCCTTTTGTTGTGTCTCCAGCCGCTAGGGCTTAGGGGATTGTTGAGTGAGGGGAGCATTGCGTGTTTGAAGGACCTCTGCAGGATCTCATCGATGAGTTCTCGCGCCTGCCGGGTATTGGCCCGAAGTCAGCGCAACGCATCGCCTTCCACGTGTTGCATCAGGATCCAGAGGAGATTGATCGCCTCCAGAAGGCGCTGGGGGCAGTGCGTGATGGTGTGACTTTCTGCCGCATCTGCTGCAATATTTCGCGCGAGGAAGTCTGCCGCATCTGTATCAATTCGCAGCGCGATGCTTCCACCATCTGCGTGGTGGAAGAGCCCAAGGACATTCAGGTTATCGAGCGCACCGGCGAATATGACGGCCGCTATCACGTGCTCGGCGGCGCACTCGATCCGTTGGCGAACGTGGGCCCGAAGGACCTCAACATCTCGCAACTACTCCAGCGCCTCGGCGGCGTGCTACCGGACCGAGAGCTCGCGGATTCCACCCCGGAGAAGCCGCTTTACGACGACTCCCCGGACATCACCGAGGTCATCCTCGCCACCGACCCGAACACCGAAGGCGAAGCCACCGCGGCCTATCTCGTGCGCCTGCTACGAGACTTCCCGGGGCTGAAGATCACGCGCCTAGCTTCCGGCATGCCGCTGGGCGGCGACCTTGAGTTCGTCGATGAGCTGACGCTTTCGCGTGCGTTGAGCGGCCGCCTAACGGTTTAAACCGGCGCTTCAGAAAATAGAGAATTAACCGTTGAACTTTTTCGCCAGAGCTTCCATATCGGTAGGACTCATGGGGATTTCGGGTTTGGAAAAACAACTGCGGTAGCTGCCAAGATGATTCGCATAAACGTCCCGACCTGTTCCTGCGGCACGAATCTTGCTGTGGGGACTACTCGCATGGGCTAGTCGGTTTCCGAAATACTTGATTGCCCAGTCGAAATCCTTGAAATCTGGGTCATATTTGTAGGCTGAAATCCTTCCAAGTAGGGCAAAGATCCAATCTGCGCACTGAACTGTTTGGTAAAGATGGCTTTCTACTTCGAGCCGACCCGTACGGTTACTTCGCATCCCTGTCAGCTAATGAACAACGCGCAATCATTGCTGCAGTTGAACGTGCCAGGGTCACTGACATCAATCCTCAGGTAGCGCCTTTTGCGACCGCCCAGTCGGACCCCTACCGGATATATATCCAGGGCCTTGAAATGCTGTCCTGCATCGCGCTGGTCGATGTAGTATCATGCGGCATCGTCAATCAGGCAGCCACAACCGCGAGTATGGAAGCGCAGAACCGGTTTCCTGGCGCCACATCACTCCACAATGGAAAGGGCGATGTTTTTCGGCACTGCTCGTGGAATGCCCTGATGACGATGAGAATCGGTGCAGATGCAGCTGAACGCATTGCTACTAACCACGAAACTGTCGCTCAGGGGCCAGCGGATGAGACCAGCATGGACCTGTATAACAATGCCCAAGGTCGATTTCTTGGATTTGCTTTCGCAAGTAGTGGCGACGAAGCTTCTGCTCTGAACCAGTGCGCCCTCTGGGCTAGCATTGGACTGCTATCTCCACTTTCCTAGGATAGGCACGAGAAGGGGTTTATGTTAATGAGACGCATGATGGCGCGGATAGGGTTCACTAGTATTGTCTCCCTATTACTCTCCTCTTGTAGTTTTGATGACCCATTGGCTTCTCATCTCGCGTCCCTAGGACGATCGGGACATGCAATGCCCGTTACTGAGTCCATCACACTGGAGGAACTCTACGGACCAGAGTGGACTGAGTTTTCGCTCGTGTGCCCATACACTCCGTATCAAACAGTCAAAGAAACACTTATGGCTGATGATCCCCCTGTTCCAGAACACGGCTTCTCCGATCACGAAAACTTCCTCTTTCTTAGAGGAAAGGGCGACAGCGAACAATGGGTGAGGTTCTCTCGACAGGCTCTCGATCTGTGTTCTCCATCAAGTCCGTCTTCTTTAATCATGGAGTCAACGACAGTTGCTCTCACTTTTTCTCTGGATAATCCGGGTAGTGCTTGGATTCTAACCGGCTTGAACAAGTAGTCATATGGGCTCGCTGCTCCTGGGCAGTATCGGGAATACTCAGATTGGGGTCAGCGTGCACGCCCAGGCGATCATCGTCGCGGCCTTGAACGAGCAGTAGGATCGTCTTGATGGTGGCCAGCAACGGAGCATCGTGAACGCTCTGGACGCGTCTACCGCTGCGACTGAAGAGGCCGAAAAGTGGCCCTTCCGGTTTTAGAGTGCGTTGATTTTG